>JAOAAW010000075.1 GCA_026418655.1 bacterium
TTTTTTGACCCAGATACACCGAACATTCCAGAGATTTATAAATATGCATGCCTTTCTGCAGGTGGTGCTTTAGCAGCTGCTCAATCAGCAATTGAGAAAAAAGAGGCCTTTGCCCTGATACGACCTCCAGGGCATCATGCAGGTAAGAACTTTCTTGGTGGTTTTTGTTATTTTAACAACATCGCGATCGCAGTATCACATTGTCTGAAATCAGTAAAAAAAGTTGCTATTCTTGATCTTGATGGTCATCATGGTAATGGAACAGAATCAATATTCAAGGATTCAAAACAGGTTATTTTCATTTCCATACATCAAGTTCATTCCTATCCCTGGACTGGTATTATGAGTTTTTCAAATTGCTTCAATTTCCCTGTGAAAAAAGGAACAACCTTTTCGGATTATAAGATTTTTCTTTTTGAGTCAATGGCAATTATCAACAGATTTTCCCCTGACATAGTTGGTATATCCCTTGGCTTTGATACACATAAAAATGATCCATTGCTAGATTTAAATTTTATAGATTCCGACTATTACCATATGGCTAAAATGATAGCAAAAGGTATTTCTGCACCAGCTTTTTTTGTGCTTGAGGGAGGTTATGACATAAATACGATTGGCAATTCTTTTTTTTGTTTTATATCTGGCTGGGAAAAGATTAGATAATGATACCATTGACTTTTCTGGATACAAAAGATATATTTTCCAGATATAAAAAGGCATAGAGATGAAAAACATAAAAGTAATTTTTGAGCCAGGAATGATTGAGGTCGAGATACCCTCAGGAAGTAAGACAATTGCAGCCATAGAAAAGGCAGGAATTCCATTTGATCTTCCTTGTGGTGGTAAGGGTATATGCGGGAAATGTCGTGTGAAAATAATTGAGGGAGCATCATTGCCTAACCAGACCGAAAAAAAACTACTCGGGGAAAAAGTAAAAGAAGGATGGCGACTTGTCTGCCAGTCAAAGCTTGTATGCAACGCAAAAATTATTGTTGAGAGCAAATCTTCTTCTTATCATAAAATACTGACATCAAAATACATGTGTGAAATACAACACAATCCTGCCATTACAAAGAAGGATTTTGATATTCCTGCGATTACACTTGAAAATCCAGTTTCTCTTCAGGAACAAATTGCGCTTCATTTGGGACTTGAACCAGATTCGTTCAATCCACTTTTGTTCAGAGATACTTGTTTAATCGGTAAATCTAAGTTTACAGCGATCTTTTACAATGGAAATCCTGTGGCGCTTGAAGTTCAAAAGCCGGAACATCATCTTTATGGTATCGGTTTTGACCTTGGAACAACAACACTTGTTATGACTGTGTTTGATTTGGAAAATTGCAGAGAAGTAATAACCATTGTCAGGCCAAACCCACAGATAAAATTCGGGGATGATGTGGTTACCAGGATTGATTTTAGCCTTAGAGAAAACGGATTGGAAAAGCTTAATGCCATCATCATAGATGAAATAAATAGAATGATAAATGAAGCAGTGAAAACAGCAGGGATAAAAAACAATCAAATTTATCAGTTTGTACTGTCCGGAAATACTGTAATGGAGCACATTTTTCTGACCATTCCGTTGTATTCATTAAGCAGGATTCCTTTTAACCCTGTAATTAAGGGGCCTGTAGAAACAACCGCTGATAAAATTGGTCTACATATGAATCCTGATGGAATAGTTTTTGTTTTTCCGGCACTTGGTGGTTTTGTTGGTGGAGATACCGCTGGGCTTATACTTGCCACTGGTATTCACAGATCTGAAAAGATTCAAATGGGTATTGATATTGGTACAAATGGAGAAATTGTTATCGGTAACAAGGAAGGTATAATTGCTGCTTCAACAGCAGCTGGACCTGCATTTGAGGGGGGAAGAATAACTTATGGAATGCGCGCACAGAATGGTGCAGTTGAAAAATGCTGGTATTCTGACGGCAATCTCAACTGGCAGGTAATCGGCGGTAATGATATTAAAGGGATATGTGGTTCTGGATTGGTGGATATTGTGGCAATACTTAAAGAACAAGGAATTATAAGTGATTCAGGCAGATTTGAAGAAAATATCACTTCACAACTCAGAAAACATTTAAGGAGAATTGATGGTAATTATATTTTTAGTCTTGAACCACAGAATCCGGACTCCATATACATCACACAAAAAGATATAAGGGAATTTCAGGCAGCGAAGGCAGCCATAAGAAGTGGGATAGAAATTTTGATGAAGGTTAGAGGTGTACGACCTGAAGAGATAGAGAATGTATATCTTGCTGGAGCACTCGGTAATTTTGTCAACATTGAAAATGTTAAGAAACTTAAGCTATTACCTGATTTCCCATCAGAAAGAATTATTCCTTTTGGCAATACTTCTCTTGCATCAACACTTTTGTTTCTCTGTAACTGTAGATTGAAAGATGAATTTTCTACAATCAAAGAGAAGACAAGAACCATTGAATTATCCACCTATCCAGATTTTCAAGATGTTTTTACTGAATCGCTTTTCTTTTAAAAAATATGGGAGAAATCAAAGAACTTGTTTCTGTTGCATTTGATATACCCGAAAAGAAACTTTTCACATACCAAACCAAAATACCCGTTGAACCCGGTCAGAGAGTCAAAGTGTCTTTTGGAAAAAGAAAAGTTGTTGGTTGGGTTGTGGGACCGGGTATACCAGGAAATTATAATTACAAAGAAATTATCAAAGTTTATGATAAAAAACCCTTAATCAATGAATTTTTGTTTAAGCTGGCAACAGAGATGGCAGCTGAATATTTCACATCTATAGGAAATGTACTTGGAATAATGAGCAAAAATTTGGCCCTTACAAAGAAAGAAAAGATTTTTGAAAGGAAGCAGGTAAAAGTTTCTGGTTTTTCTGACTATGCTGAAAAATCTTTTGCAATGGACGTTTTAGAAGATATGAAATCAAAAAAAACAATGATCGGAATCGTAAAATTTCCATCCACTGAAAAAAAGAAAAAATTTTTTCAGAGTTTACCGGGCGTGTGCAAAGGGTCGTGTCTGATTGTTTTCAGTAATTTTATTGATGTCAAACGCTATTCTGAATCTCTTCAGCTGTTGTATGGTGATAGCTTGATTGTTCTTACAGGAGAAATGCGCAAGAAAGAAAAAAGAGCCATATGGGAAAGGATGATCGAAGAAAAAAACCTAGTTATCACTGGAACAAGGATCTGTCTTTTTTCACCAGTTTCAGATTTATCCATTGTCGTTGTTGATGAACCATCAGAATATGGACACAAGGAAAATAATCAGCCCAGATATAATTCAAAGGAAATTGCTCTGATGATCTCAAAGATTCTTGGAATACCCGTGATTTTTACTGTTTTTCAACCAGATGTTACTGATATTTATTATACAAAAAAATCCAACGCTATCCTGATTGATTACTGTCAGGATCTACAATTACCAAAAGTAATAATCAGTCAGATGCATTGGAAGTCTCAGGACGATCTATTAACAGAAACCTCAAAACATCTTCTTGAAAAAACTATCATTGAAAAAAGGAAGGTTGTGCTTATCCATAATGTTAAGGGCTATGCTCGACTTGTAAGCTGCAAAAAGTGTGGCAGCACTGTTATGTGTCAGGAGTGTGGTGATACTGTTGTGCCTGTATCGGACAGGTATGTATACTGCGCTAAATGTAAGAGGTTTGCAGAGATTCCAGTTAAATGTACAAATTGCAGAAAGGGTAGTTTATCTGCAAGATTTCCTGGTATCCAGAAGATTATGCAAAATCTTAAATCTCTTTATCCTTTTTTCAGTGCAGGACTGATTTCGGATACAGGAAAAACAGATTTTAATTGTGACATTCTTGTTGGTACACAACATGCAGTTCAATACCTCGAACAAATTTCTCCCGGGCTTTTGATTTTTATAAATGCAGATACTATTGCAGCAAGAAATACATTCAGAAGCGAAGAGAAATTTTTCCTTCTTGCTGAAAAAATTAAGAAGATTATGCAGGGACAGGATAACATCATTATTATTCAAACAAGAAATTCAGGAATGGATGTTTATCTGGATGTTTCAAGAGATAATAGTGAAAACTTCTACAAACGGGAGCTGTCAATAAGGGAAAAACTGATGTTTCCGCCTTTTGGCGAATTCATTGAACTTGGTTTTTCAGGAAGAAAGTGGCACAAAAATAGAAACACAATTTTTGATGAATTAAGACAATATGGCGAAATCTACGAAATTTCTTCTGGAGAAACGGAAAATAGGATATGGTGGAAGGTTTCTGATAGGGAAAAAGCTTTTGAACTACTTAAATCTATTGTTGAAAAATATAGAATACAGAAGATTTCATTAGATACCACACCTTATTTTTAATGATTACTCAAATTTCGTACAGAAAGAACAACAGTCAGCTTAAGAAAGACAAAAAGAATAAGGGAGGAAGTAATTCCTAGCAGAGGAACAAAAAATATTGGTGTTAAAAGGCTTCCTGCGGTTGCTCCACAAAGGTCAACTGCATAAAATCTACTTATTGCATCAGAAAATGTTTTTTCTTTCAAGCTGAGATAGATTTTGTTAACGAGAGCGAACTCCCAACCAACCAAAAGCCCAGCCATTATCATAAATAGATAGAAAAAAGTTTTTGGAACTGCCATTGTTGATGTCAGTATAGGTAGAATAAGAATAATAAATATCTGCGTGACTTGCCAGATAAAAAGTAACCGGATCCAATATTTTTCAGCAATTCTGGCAACAATTACACTACCCGCAGTTATACCTCCCATAAAAAAAGCAGTGAGAATACTTATATTGAAATATAAGGAACCATGATGTAGTTGAAACAAAAATAAAAGAATAAGTTCCAGTGTAATACTAAGAAAACCTGTTGAAAGCAGGGTAAACTCAAGAATTTTTGTTTTTCTGTTTTCCCCTCTTGTTGGTGTGAAAAATAATGAAAGAATAGCAAAACACAAAATAAATGTAATCCATAAAAATGTTCTCCTAATATTTTTTATTTCTCCGGTTGAAAGAAAAATCCAGTACTTGAGTGCAGGTATAACGATAAAAGGACGATTTCCAGTATTTTTGACCCCATTTATAGTTGTTATCATTTTGACGAAATGTTCTTTTTTTTCTTCCTCCAGTTTATCCTTAAAATAGAATTCGGTAAGTACAGTTGTTTGTATGTTTTTCTCTTTTTTTCTCTTGGATAACAATGAATATGCAAGTTCAGGTATATTCTCTCTTGTTGTGGCACAATACCCGGTTAAGTATCCTGGTATAACCTGGATTGATGGAAATACGGTTTTTAAAGTTGAATACAAAACTCTATGAACATCAGCCAGCGGAGCTGACATGTATTCAGGATAACCTTCAATTCCAATGTAAAATATTCCATTTTGCTCAAGATGCTGTTTTATCAAATTGAAAAATTCCTCTGTATAAAATCGTGACGTTTTTAAAGAAAATGGAATACCTGCATCAACAATTACAACATCCCATTTTCTGTCAGTTTTCCTCAGGAATCCTAAAGCATCGTCTTTTACAATATTGATTTTATTGTTTCCATAGCCAGGGAAATAGGATGGAGAAAATTTTTTAATTACATCAACAAGTTCGGGATTTATTTCCACGCAATCAATATTCTCGATATCATATTTAAGTATCTCAGGAATCGTGCCTTTGATACCTGCACCGATTAAAAGTATATTGTCTGTTTTTTCGCTATATAGAAGAGGAAAATGGACTATATTTTCTATCCATTCCTTATCAGGGTAAGGCACAGTAAAGAGCAATCTTCCATCGACAATAAATGAAAGCTGGTCATCAGTTTTGAAAACAGTGATATTTCCATAGTGAGTATTGACATAATAGAGCGGTGGATTTTTCAGATGCCATTGCTTTATCAATGTTATATCATTTATTTTTGAATAAATACCTCTACCAGGGACAAAGAAAAAGGATACCAGTATGAATAAGAAAATGAACCATGCCAAAATCAGGGATAGATTTTTTTTCTTTATGGTAAATAAAAGTGGAAGAAAAGATATAAGATTTATTATTGCGATAATTGCTGCGGTTTCAAACGGATTTGTGTATTTCTGAATCACAAAAGCAAAAATAATTCCACCAGAAAGAGCACCCGCGGCTTCCCATCCATAAAAAAATCCTGGCCCGACTTCCTTTCCTGTGATTTTCTGTGACAGATTTGCACCGACAACAAATCTGATACCCTGGAGAAAGGTAAAAACTCCTGCGGTAAGCCACATAAGAAGTATAGATTGTAAAATACTCAACATCTGACCAGGGAAAAGATTGAAAAATGATTGATATGATCTGATAAATACCAGTCCTGCAAATAGACATAATCCCTCAAGAACTGTGAGAATAAAGAAAATGGAAATCAGATTTTTCCTGATAGATCTTGCAACAAAACTTCCGATTGCTCCAGCCAAAAGCCATATGGCAAAAAATATTCCAAAATAAAGTTCGCTACCACAAAGTACTATAAAGATTTCTCTCAGAAACAAAACTTGGGTACACAATGCAGAAAAGCCCTTGAGAAGAAAAACAAAAGCAATCATCTGGATATAGATTACCCGCGCAATTCCTGATATCTATTTCTTTCCGGAATTTTCAATTGAGGAATAATCAATCTGGACCTTATATTTCTTTTTCAGTTCTTCTTCAAACTGGTTTATCCTTTTTTGTTCCAGGTTTCTTTTTATTTCCTGTGAAACCTCCGGAAATGAACGTTGCTGTGCAGGTACGATTTCATCAACTTTTATTATATGATAACCAAACTGGGTTTTTACAATATCGCTGATTTCATCCTTTTTAAGGGAAAATGCGACATTTTCAAATTCTTTGACATAAATACCCTTTTGTCCCCAGCCAAGGTCTCCACCACGCTGCTTTGTCGCATCTGTATTGTTCTGGTTAGCAAGCTCTTCAAAACTTGCACCATTTTTAAGCTGCTGGAGTATTTCCTTTGCCTTTTCTTCTGTTGCCACGATTATGTGCCGCAGTTTTCTTTTTTCAGGAATTTGATATTCCTGCGGATTTTTTTCGTATTCCTGTTTAATTTCTGTTTCTGTCACTGGATTTTCTCCAAGCAATTTTGTTAAGTAATTTGTTATTACATACATTGTTTTAAGTCTTTCAATGTTTTTTTCCTGTTCTTCTGTTAATGTTATGCCTGAATCCTGTGCTGCAGTGAGAAAGACCTTTTCTTTTACAAACTGGTCAAAAAGTCTTTTTTTCATGTCAGGATTAAGATTGGCATATTTTATCCGCATCTGATTGAGAGTTTCTTCAAACTCTTTGAGTGTAAAACTTTTTTTCCCTATTTTCAAAATAACTGGACTATCCTTTTGCTGGGCTACCAGTGTAAAGGCAATACTCAGACATAATGCAAAAATAAATACTTTTTTCATATTTTTTCCTCCTTTAGCGATAAGTAGATACTCAATTTTATTTTTTTCATGCAAAAAAGTCAATAAATTCTTTGACCGCACAATAAAAAACAGGTATAATTTTCTTATGGCCAGGTAGCCAAGTGGAAAGGCAGCGGTCTGCAAAACCGCTATTCACCGGTTCAAATCCGGTCCTGGCCTTAATCAATCAAAAATACCTTTTTGAAGCATTTGCAATACCTCAAGAAGGGAAGTACATAATATTGTAGGGCTTGCGGCTATCAATTCTTCTACAGTCGATGAACCTGTCGATACGACAATAGTATCTATTTTTGCTTTTTTCCCTGTAAGAACATCTATGTCCATATCTCCAATAAAAATTGCCTCTTTATTATTTGTTTTCAAAAAATCAAGAATTTTCAAAATCATTTCAGGGTCAGGTTTTTGATTGGTTACCTGGTCTCCAAATACAGTAATGTCAAAATATTTTTTCATATCAAGATTTTTTATGATAAGTAATCCTGATTCTAAAGGCCTGTTTGATGCAACTGCAATAAGCTTGCCAGTTTCCTTGAGTTTTTCAAGCAATTGTTTTGCCCCTGGTAAAAGTTTGACCTTGCCGTCTAAAGATTTCAAGTGGTATTCACGATAAATTTTTGATGCCTTTTTAATATCACAGGGCTTAAAAAAACGGGGAATATAATTTTTATCTCCATGCCCTACTGCTCTTTTTGCTGTTTCAAAATCAACAGGTGGATAACCGAGTTTGGTCAGTGTGTACACAAGAGTTTCCCATATCGCCTGATAGGCATCTATAAGAGTTCCATCAAGATCAAATATAAAGAGCTTCTTTTTCATAATGCCAGTCATTATACTCAATTTAAGACTAAAATCAAATATTGCTCATTAAACCTGTAACCTGAATGTGCGTCTAAAAAATTGACAGATTGTAGGCATTGGGTTTAAATTATTCAGGAGTAAAAAATGGAAAAATTTTTGATTTTAATTTTTCTCTTAGCAGGTCTGTATGCGTATTGTCGCGATGGTTCTTTCTCGAGGACAAGCGAACAAATACAGGGACAAACAGAAAAACGTATGCTTGAACCATCAGAAATTGCCAGTAAGGCAAAAGAATTTCTGGAGATTCAAAAAAAACTATTTGATATGGAAAAAGATGTCATTCAGCAAGATCCTGAATTAAAGCAGATTGCAGAACAGATTAAACAATTACAGCAACAATTGAGAGAAAGGGTAGAGGAAAAGCTGAAAACAAATGAGGAATACCAATCCTTAAGACAACGCAGGGAACAAATTCGACAGGAATATACCAGAGCAGGTTTTAAACCCAACCAGCCACCGGTAAGAAGGTTTGAGAGAAAATAATCCACATCAATTTCTGTTCCATTCAGAAAAATGATAAGATAAATGTATGTTTGGCGGCATTGACCTTATTGTCATTATGTTTGTCTTAGGCGGAATTCTTGGTGGCGCAGGACGTGGTTTTCTTGGTACAATTATTGACATTTGCGGTATAGGATTTGGAATATTTTTAGGTTCATTTGTTTATCCTGCACCAGTAAAACTATTTTCAAGATTTGGTATCACAGGAACAGCAGTAGAACTTATTTTCTTTATACTTTCAAGTATTTTTCTGGCACTTACTTTTATTCTCCTTCTGGAATCTATTAGAAGAAAGGTTGAGATAAAACCTGCTGTTGATAGGATATTTGGCGGGATATTTGGTTCAATCAATGGATTTGTTGCGGCCGCAAGTCTCTTAATAATTATGACATCCTCAGTTCCTATGGGGCAGGAGATAGACCAGGCAAAATATGCTCCTTCTATAAGGAATGGTTTATTAAAGTTTTATGAAGAGATTGAAAGGCGTAATATCACCCTTCCAAAGATGATAATTCTTCCAGTTGCATACATGGATGAGTTTGGGAAAAATATTTGGAAAGCCAGATTTGTTAAAATGAATTTTACAAATTTTGAGGGCTATACCTGTATTAATTGTGGTGGAAAGGTGAGATTTACAGGTTATTTAGCTAAATATGGTGCTGGTATTGTTCCAAAGCTATCATGCGAAAAATGTGGAAGAACTTCGGATGGTTGTCAGACATATGAAGGATATCATAAATTGTATAAAAGTTGTGTTGTTGAGCTCGCCCGTAAGGGGATGAAATTTGATTGTGGAACATGGCCTAATAGAACCTGGGTGACACCTACTGGTCCCTGTCCAATTGATGATAACACCCTTGACCTTATGTTATGGCGCGAACCTATTAAATATTAATTAATGACAACAATTCACATTTTTGAATCTATAATCACAGGGTTAATTGCTGGGTTTATCTGTGGGCTGACGGGTATGGGTGGTGGAACAATCTATGTTCCTGTGTTTTATTTTATGCTTGGTTCAATAAAGAAAGCAATCGGTACCAGTTTACTTGTAATTTTTGTTTCTTCTCTTTCGGCATTCATATCCCATATGAAGGCAAGACAGGTGAATTTTAAGATAGCATTATTCCTCATTGTTTCAGGAGTAATTGGCGCACAGTGCGGAAGTTTTTTTATAGCCAGGATACCTGACATAATGGTGAAAATATTTTTTGTCTGCCTTACAATTTTCCTTTCCTTTCGTATGGGGAAGGAAAGAATAAACGATACGCAGATTTGCAGTACAGAATTTAAAATTGAAACTGTTAAGTTTTGCCTCATCGGATTTGTCGGAGGGCTTGTTTCAGGAATGGGTGGTGTGGGTGGCGCCATAGTATTGGTTCCTTTGCTTCATTTGTGCGTTGGTTTGCCAATAAAGATTTGCATTGGTACAGGTCTATCTGTAGTAACTTTTAATTCTCTTTCAGGATTCGCTGGATACTTATATCATGGCCTTGTGGAAATTCAAACGGGATTAGTTACAGGTTTTGTTGCTATTTTCTCCGCAATGGTTGGAGCAAAGGTTAGTCTTCGGAGTGATAATAGAAAATTGAAAAAAATTTTTTCATTGATACTTTTTATAGCAGGACTTGCTATTTTGATAAAGAGATAGATCTGGCATTTTTTGTCATAACCTGATATAATTAATTTGTATGGAACAAACTTCAACAAAAGCGCTGGCATTACTGAAGGAAAATGAGCTCATAGAAAGAGCCAAGAACCGTGATAATGCTGCCTTTGAAGAACTGGTAAGAAGAAATCAGGCAAAAATATATAATCTCGGTTTGAAACTTCTTGGAAATAAAGAAGATGCTGCAGATCTACTCCAGGAAACTTTTATTAATGCATATTATGCACTTCCAAAATTTGAAGGAAAGTCAGCTTTTTCTACCTGGTTATACAGAATAGCCACCAACAATGCTTTTATGAAAATGAGGAAGAAAAAAATCCCTCTTGTTAGATTTGAGACAGAAAAAAATGATTCTGACCAGCAACAGGTGACCTTCAATATTCCTGATTGGTCCAATGACCCACGCGCTCACCTGAAAAACGAAGAACTCAAGATGTTAATAGAAAAATCTGTAGATGCTTTACCCGGCAAATACAAAACAATTTTTATTCTCCATGATATTGAGGGTTTTTCTACTGAAGAAATCAGTAGGATGCTCAATCTTTCGATTTCTGCTGTGAAATCAAGAGTGCACAGGAGTAGAATGTTTTTGAGAGACAGGCTTTCTCAGTATTTTCATGCTGGTTTCAAGCAAGGAGTAAATCAGTGAAGTGCGAAAAGTATCTTGAGTTAATCTCAATGTATCTTGATAAGGAACTCGACCGGATTTTTCTTGATGATTTGGAAGAGCATTTATCTTTATGCGAGAATTGTATGGCATTTTTTAAGACAATGAAAAAAACCATAACCCTTTCTAGAACCTATTATCATATGAAATGTTGTAAGGTACCTAAGAGTGTTTCCACGCATATGTTTTACCATCTCAGGATCATTTACAAGAAAGAAAAAATTTAGTTTTCATTTCAAAAGATGAAATACCCAATAAAAGGCTGGGTAAAAGACTCTTTCTGTGACTGGGATACAAGAATATCTTCGGTTATTTTTCTTCCAGGTTGCAATATGAGATGTGGTTTCTGTCATAACTGGCAGCTGGTTGAGAGGTATCAGGGTATGGAAGATATTGAATGGGCACAGGTTAAAGGTTATCTTACCGCAAATAGAGATTTTATTGATGGACTTGTTATTACAGGAGGAGAGCCATTTATTTCTGATTTTCTTTTTGAATTAATTGAAGAGATAAAGAAATTAGGGTTCGCCGTTAAGGTGGATACCAATGGCACTTTTCCTGACAAACTG
>JAOAAW010000132.1 GCA_026418655.1 bacterium
TTGAATATTAAGTATAACATTTTCAACAACATCAGTCAAGAACGGTTCTGCCGATGTAGCAGCTGCAAGAATTTCTTCAAATGTAGCTACCTTCAGTGCATCAGGAAGACACATATCACTTATTACGGATAAACCAAATACCCGGAGTCCTGCGTGTACCGCTGCAATTACCTCAACTACTGTCGACATACATACCATATCAGCACCAATTGCTCTTAAAAATCTATATTCTGCCTTTGTTTCAAGGTTTGGCCCAGTAAGTCCCACAAGTACACCTTTTTTTAACGGTATTTTTCTTTCAAGTGCGATTCTCTCTGCGAGTTCAATAAGTTTTTCATCATAGGGCTGAGACATATCAGGAAACCTGACGCCAATTTCTTCATAGTTTTCTCCAATTAATGGATTATGACAGGTAAGATTTATGTGGTCGGTAATCACAACGATATCACCTGTTTTGAATAATGGGTTTAGGCCACCGGCTGCATTAGATTCAATTAATATTTTGGCCCCAAGGAATTTGACAACCCTTATTGGAAGAGCAATTTCTTTGGCTGAGTAACCCTCGTATAAATGAAATCTACCCTGAAAGGCAACGATATTTTTATTTTTTATTCTACCAAAGATCAGATTACCTGCATGTCCTTCAACCGTGGAAATTGGGAAATTTGGTATGGAACTGTAGGGTATAACCTGTTCTTTGTCTATTTTGTCTGCAAATTTACCGAGGCCTGTTCCTAATATGATACCGATTTCGGGTGTAAGGTCTATTTTTGATTTCAAGTATTTGACGGATTCTTTAATTTTTTCAAGTTCACTCATGAACCCTCCTTATTACTTTTGTTTTGACAGTTCAATTGCTCTTTTTTCTGCAGAACCAAAGGTGTCGTTGATGATTCTTGAAATGTTTCCTTCTATCATTTTTGAAAGACCTGCCAGAGTTGTTCCTCCTGGTGAACATACCTTTTCTTTTAGTGTTGACGGTTTTTGTTTACTTTTTGCAAGCATGACTCCTGTTCCTTCAAAAAGTCCTGAAACAACCTTTGTTGCAATTTGTTTAGAAAAACCACGAGCTCTTAACAGATTGTATATAATTTCAGCAATATAAAAAAGAAAACCAGGTCCACTTCCTCCCACTGCTGTTATAAAAAACATCTCACTTTCTTTTACTGAAAAACAGAACCCTGTCTTTGAAAAAGTTTTTAAAATATCATTCAGTATTTTTTTTGATACTCCTTTGCTACAATATCCAATAAGTCCTTTTCCATATCCAATGCCAAGGTTTGGCATAAATCTGATTATCGGAATATTCTTACCCAACATTCTTCTAATAGAATCAATTGTTATGCCCGCAGCAACACTTAAAATGATTGAATTTCTGTCAAGAAAGGATGAAATATTGGTACATAACCCTGGGATGTCTTTTGGTTTTACAGCAATTATTATAAATTTTGAATTTGTAACAAGGTCTTTGTTGCTAAGTATAGAGACGCCATATCTTTTTTTTAATGCCTTTACTTTTGAAGTATCAATTTCACTTATACAAATTTGTTCTGGGGATATACTGGCATGTTTAATCAATCCTTCAACAATTGCATTTCCTATGTTTCCACAGCCAATTATGCCAAAGGTAAATTTTTTTTTTCTTATCAACCTGCTTCCTCTCCTTCAACTTCACCAACTCTGATGTTCAGATTCTCTCTGTCTTCAATCCTTTCTATCATACCGTCTCTAATCCAAATAACCCTGTCCGACACATCTAACATCTTAAGGTCATGAGTAGCAGTGATGATACTGACTTCTTTGTTTTTATTCATTTCTTTCAAAAGATTTATGATTTCTTTACCTGTTCTGAGGTCGAGGTTTCCTGTTGGTTCATCAGCAAGAATTATAGCAGGATCATTTGCAAGTGCCCTTGCGATTGCAACTCTTTGCTGTTGACCTCCGGAAAGTTCAAATGGTTTGTGATTTAATCTTGCTCCAAGTCCAACTGTTTCAAGTAACCCTTTTGCTTTTTCCATTGCTTCATCATTTTCCATTCCACCAAAAATCATTGGTAACATCACATTTTCTAGTGCCGTCATAACTGGAATCAGGTTAAAGGTCTGAAAAATATATCCTATTTTTCTGCACCTAAGCCAAGCAAGTTCGTATGCATCAAGTTGAGCAATATCGACTTCATCAATATAAACCTTACCTTCCGTTGGTTTATCAAGTCCACCGATCATATTGAAGAGTGTTGTTTTTCCACTTCCTGATGGCCCCATTATTGATATATATTCTCCTCTATAAATTTCAAGGTCGATACCTTTCAATACATTAAGCGGAATTTTCCCGAGCATGAACGTTTTCTTTAACCCTATTGTTCTCACTATGGCTTCTTTAGGCATTTTTTCTCCTTTTTTAAACTTCCCTGCGTATTGCTTCAGCTGGTTCCATTTTTGCTGAAACATAGGCAGGGTAAATCGCTCCGAGTACAGAAATTATTATCCCGAGTATTATACTAAAAAGCGAATATTTAAGTAATAAGTCGCCAGGAAATATCGTCCAGATCAAACCTTTATATCTAAAAAGATATATCACAAAAGTGGCGAAAATTCCAATAATTACGCCGATTACTGAACCAACGCATCCCTGCATTGAAGATTCAAGAAGAAAAAGTTCCACGACGAATCTATCAAGAGCACCCAGACATTTCATTGTTCCTATTTCACGGGATCTTTCAACAACTGCCATTAACATTGCATTTATTATACCGACTACACAAACGAGCAGGGAAAGCGAGACAAGCCATATCTGACGGATTCTGATCTCGTCAAGATTTTGTTGAAGAGATATCTTAAGGTTCTCGGGTCCTTTTTCAATTATCCCTGTTATGAAGGCATTACTACTTAAAACAGACATAAGAAACGCTATTCCAAGAACAATTGACGCAGTAACTATTAAAGACCTGCCAAGTCTGATTCTTATACTCCTCAAACTCATATTAAATGCGTGTATAAATGGTAGCGCCAGCTGTCTTTCTATCTTTTTTTCTTGAGTTGTTTGTGATGGCATTTTTATTCTCCTGGTTTTTTCAAATAAATTTTATTATATTTTTATTCAGTAGTAAAGGAAACAGGATACATGGTGACCTTTTTCTTTTTCCTTCAATTCTGGTGATGTGTGAAAACATAAATTTTTTCTTTCAGGGCACCTGTTAACGAAGGGACATCCTCTGTCATCTATGTGATTACTGTCATCAATATTTTCTACTAGCAATGGATTCCATAATAATCTTGTATATGGGTGAAGAGGAATTTTCAATATTTCTTGCGTTGAACCTTCCTCTACAATGTTTCCTCTGTACATCACCACAATTCTATCACAGAAGGAACTGACAATTTTAAGATTGTGAGAAATCAGTATAAAGGTAATACCTAGGTTTTTTTTCAGATCCTCAAGAAGCTTCAATATTTGTATTTCTGTGGTGGCGTCAAGATTACCTGTTGGTTCATCTGCAATAATACATTCGGGATTGCCTGCCAGTGCCCTTGCTATTGCTATTCTCTGTCTTTCACCTCCGCTCATCTGATGGGGATATTTATGTTTATAATCAACAGGTAATCCTGTCTGTGTTATCAATTTTTCAATATCTTTCTTTATAGATTTATCTGAAGACAAGGCCTCTTTCAATGTTCTTTCAACCGTCATACGGGGATTAAGAGACTTATAGGGATTTTGAAAAATTATTCTTACACAATTTCTGAAGGCACGTAATTGTGAATCAGGTAGTCTGGTTATGTTGGTTCTTTTATAAAAAATCAAGCCTGTGTCGGGTTTCACCAATAAAAGTAATACTTTTGCAAGTGTTGTTTTCCCGGAACCTGATTCTCCGACAATACCGAGATTTATTCCTTTATTTACAACCAATGAAATATTATTTAGGGCCCTAATTTTTCTCTTTTTTATACCCAGCAAAAAATCCTTTACAACAAAAAGTTTTTGAATTTTTTCACACCGTAGGAGTTCTTCCATATTTTATACACCTTATGCCTGTTTCATCGTCTTTCCAGAAAAATGGAATTTTTTGCTTGCATCTTAATTCCTTTTCAGGACATTTTGCAAAGAATGGACATATGTCATCAGTTTTCTGTCTGTCAGTGATTGTTCCAATTTTCGCTTGACTTGTTCCTGTCAGAATCTTTGTATAAGGATGCAGAGGCGTATCCATACAGGTTTTAAATATTTCCATTAGATATCCGCTGTACATTATTGCTATTCGCATACCAATTTTGAGAGCAAGGTCAATGTCATGAGTGATAAAAAGCATACTCGTGTTATATTTGAGTCTTATATTGTTCAATAAACTAATAATCTGTTGTGTCGTAAGAACATCTAATGCCGTGGTAGGTTCATCTGCTATTATGAGTGCGGGATTATTAATAAGTGCCATTGCAATCATAACTCTTTGTTGTTGACCACCGCTCAATTGATGCGGATAAGCATTCTGTATATTTTGTTCAAGTCCAACCTCTCTTAGGGTTTGGTTAATCAGGGTTTGATAATCCGCAGTATTTCTGTGGAGTGCTTCACGAAGATGGACACCTATGGTGAACAATGGATCAAGATACGCTCCTGGGTCCTGAAATATCATACTGATTTTCTCGCCTCTTATACTTCTTAACTTTTTCTCTGACATTTTTAAAATGTCCCCAAAGTTATCCAGAATAATTTGACCTGTACTTATTTTAAAACTTTTTGGAATGAGTTTAATAATAGATAGGGCAAGAGTTGTTTTCCCAGAACCAGATTCTCCAACGAGGCAGAAAACCTCTCCCTTTTTTATGAAAAGATTAATGTCATTTAATATCGGTGATAACTTGGTTTTTTCTATCCTTGAAACCGAAAGATTCTTAACTTCGAGAATTTTTGTCATGTTACCAGTTTTTGGGGTCAAGAACATTTCTGAGAGCATCACCAAGGAGATTAAAACTTATCAGAACAACAAAGATAAAAGCACCCGCAATTAAAAGCCATGGTGCATCACCTATAACTCTTAAATTTCCTATTGTTGAAGAAAGGATGTTACCCCAGCTTGGATATGGTTCCTGTATTCCCAAACCGAGTAAACTTAAGGCAGCTTCACCTACAATATATCCCGGGATACTGATGGTTAGCGCAGTTATTGTATATGAAAAGGT
>JAOAAW010000149.1 GCA_026418655.1 bacterium
CTCCATTGATATCCATCACACTTAAATTCATCTTCCCTTTTCCATCTGCAAAAATTCTAAGTTTCAATATTTTTTTAACTACCTGTTCAATCCACGATTCATAATCATCCTTTCCAAAACCAACAAAAAGAACAAGACAAGGACCAATACTGCCCTTAGGTATACCTTCAACCATTATCGAAGCATGGCTAACACGCTGTATCAGGATTCT
This sequence comes from bacterium, assembly GCA_026418655.1. Classification (GTDB taxonomy): domain Bacteria; phylum Ratteibacteria; class UBA8468; order B48-G9; family DTJG01; genus DTJG01. Next base: position 212 of record JAOAAW010000149.1, read on the forward strand.
CATTTTTCAGAACGATGGATATTGCTTAATAAAATAGTTTATTCTAAACATCGCTATTTGACAAACAAACACAGAGAAATAAAATTTATTTATGCTTAAATTCATGAAAATCTCTGGCTCTGGCAATGATTTTGTACTATTCAACAATCTTGATGGAAGGATTAAAAATCGAAAGAATCTTGCCGTACATGTATGTAAATACAAGTATGGTATAGGAGCTGATGGTGCTATCTTTCTCGAAAAAAGTAGAAAAGCTGACTACAGAATGCGCATTTTTAATTCAGATGGCTCTGAAGCAGAAATGTGCGGCAATGGCTTGAGATGTCTTATCCGTTTCATTCATGAACAGAAAATTTCAAGAAAAAAATCCTTTTTAATTGAAACACTCGCAGGTATTTACAAAACAAAGATCGACTATCCGGATGTTTCAATAAGCATGTTTCTTGTCAAAAAACCAGAGCTTAATTTGACCGTGGAGATTGAAGGAAAATCAATTATGTTGCATTCATTGAATACTGGTGTACCACATGCAATAATTTTTGTTGAAGATATTGAAAAAATAGATGTAAAAAAATATGGACCTTTGATAAGATATCACACAATATTTCAACCGTTTGGAACAAATGTTGACTGGGTTCAGGTTATAGATAAACATCATGGAAAAATCAGAACTTATGAGCGAGGGGTTGAAGACGAAACACTCGCGTGTGGTACAGGAATTGTAGCAGGTGTCATCTGCGGGGCAATGTTTGAAAAATTTATCAGTCCTGTTGAAATAATTGCCCGTTCAGGAGAAAAACTCCATGTTTCTTTTTCTCCTGACTTCAGTCAGATTTATTTCAAAGGTGGAACAAAGCTAATTTTCGAAGGACAATGGATTAACAGGTGATAGAATCCAGAATCCCTGTTTCCTGTTTTTTTCTTTTTCCTTTTATTTCTGGAATAATATTTTCCAAACTTTTTCCCTTTGGTGTAGAAATTTCCTTAATTTCGTTTTCTTTCATCGGATTGTTTGTCTTAGTTTTATCTATCCTTTTCAGGAAAATCTCTTCTGTATTTCTTGTTATCTTTATGTTTATCACAGGAGGTTTTTGCACAGGACACTCACATAGAAAAAATACAGGATTTCCAGTTCCTCCAGAAAAAATAAGAGCTGTGTATGGTGTAATTAAAGATGTAAAAGAAAAAGGAACACTTTTATATGTCACCATAGAAAACGCAACCGTATCAGAAGGGAAAAACTGGTTTGAAGTTTATAACAAAGTCATAACTTTTCTCCCAGAGGAAGCACGTATTTATGTATCTGATTGGATTTATTTGTATGAAATAAAAAATGTAAAGAGAATTAATGAAAATGTTTTAATTTCGGCAAGATACTGGAAAGTAGAACAGCCCTTTTCTCCATTGAATAATTTTATAAAAAATGTTCGCCTCCGCACAGAAAAACTTGTAGAAAAATGGTTCAGATATCATCCGCAGGAAGCCGCAATTTTTCAGATGATGGTTCTTGGAGATAAACGTCAATCCCTGGAAATAAAACAGGTTTTCATTCAAACCGGTACATATCACCTTTTAATAGTTTCAGGAATACATCTTGGATACCTCATCCTGTTCCTTAGAATCATTTTTTTTCCGCTAAGAAGATTCGAACAGGCATATTATAAAGTTTTTAACTTTATTTATCTTATTGCAATAGCCATTTACTCTGCAATTACTGGTTTCAGTACACCGGTGGTAAGAGCAGCCTTAATGTTCGGATTATATCTTTTTGCCGAAATTATTGAAAGACCAAACAGTAGTATTGATTCAATCGGCTGGGCTGCGTTCTTAATACTTTTCTTTAAACCGGATGAATTATTCAACATGGGTTTTCAATTATCTTTTGCAGCTACTTCTGGTATTATTCTCACGATGCGAAATATTCCACAAATAAAAGAGATGCCATCTTGGCTTGATTCAACAATTAGAGCAGTTGCTGGAGCTCAAATTTTCACAATGCCAGTACTGGCAGCAAATACAGGAAATTTTTATCCGGCTGGATTTATTTCAAATCCTATACTTGTTCCAATTGGAGGACTTGCTGTATTTCTGGGACTTTCTTTTCTAATTTTTGGTTTTTTAAGACACATTATAATTTTCCCTCTGATAAAAATGCTTGATATTTTCTGGATAAGTACCAAAATGTTTTCCACAATTTCACCACAAATATCATGGGCCCCTGATATCCCGTTTGTACTAGCAATATATTCCATAATTTTTCTGATTTTGTTCAGAAATAGGTGGAAAATGTTTGTTACCCTCTTTGTTTCCTCACTATTGATACAATTGTTTTTGCCAACAAAACATGATGAAGGTAAAACATTAATAAATACCAGACCCAATGAACAAGCATGCGTAGTGATATTTCCATGTAAAAAACTCTTGTGCGCCATCGAAAAAAAGAACCGTATAGTTCTTATTATTTCAGAAAAAGAAAATCCTGAGACCCTAGAGCCAGTGATGGAAGAAATTAAAAAGAAGAACAAAGACACCATTATCTTTTTCACCGGAGTACCGCATGACACAATTTCTCAACTTGAAACAATATTAAAATACGTGAAACCAACCTGTATTGTTGACAATCCGTCAATTAAAAAAAATCCAACTTTTGGATACAGAAAATGCTTCTTCCTTGCTGATACTGGTATAAAACAGAAGTTCTGGAAGTTTCTTGAGCCACATGAAGGAATCAGAGTTGTGTACAACCTTAAAGATACATATGCGATAGAGTATAAAACAGAAAAAGGAACAATCATCATTGCAAATTACATGAACTCAAAAATTTTTGAGGTTTTACCATTTTCACCAAGTTATTATGCAATCTATGCGACAAATCTTGCCCTTTCAAAAAGGCTTGCAGTATATCTGCAGGAATATCAAACAGGTCAGGTTTTATACCAAAAGATTATTTATAATCCGATAGAAGAACCTTTTTCCTTTAAGCTTATGTGCGTAGATACACAATATGTTATTAAATAATATGGCCGTTAAGCAACTACAACTCTGTTTCTGCCCTGCTTTTTTGCCTCATAAAGTGCAATATCTGCCTTTCTTATCAATTCTTCACAACTCTGCCCATCAGATGGAAATGCTGAAATACCAAAGCTTATTGTCAGATCTCCTTCTGGTTGAAATTCTTCACCTGGAAATTTAATTTCTTCTATTTTCTTACGTATGCCCTCGCAAATTCTGTATGCAGTTTCTTTTTCAGTTTCAGGGAAAACTATCACAAATTCTTCACCGCCATATCTGGCAACTATGTCTGAACCTTTGATACTGTGATGAATAAATCTGGCAATATCCTTTAACGCCCTATCTCCTGCAAGATGACCATTTCTATCATTATAAAATTTAAAATTGTCTATATCACACATGGCAACTGCAAGAGGTGCATTTTTTTCCCTTGATTGTTGTAATACTTTTTCAAAATATTGCTGGAAATGTCGCCTGTTATACAGGTGTGTGAGAGAATCGGTTATGGATAAAATTTTCGTTTCTTCAATCAATTCAGCATTTTCAAGAATGAGGGAAATTGGAATAGAAATCATCCTGAGAAGAGAAAGGTCTCGCTGGGCAAAAGTTTTGTTTCCTTTTGAAAACACGCCAATAACACCAGAAACTTCATTTCTTTTTCCTTTGAGAGGCGTCAGAATAAAAGAAGAGATACCCTTCTCTTCAAGAAATCTGTATTTAGGAAAGGAATTGAGGTTATTTATTAAAATCGGATAAGGCCTTGTGGCAATCTCTTCGAACGTTTCAGGTGGTAGCTGGATATTTTCACCCCTTACATCCTGAAAGAAATGATGCCCAAAAAGCTGTACAAGTACTATTTCATTTTTAAAAAAATTGCTGATACTCTGTGTAATTCGTTCAAGAGTTTCTTCAACTGAAATATCCTTACCAAAAATTTCCATCATGTCAACAATGGCAAGGAATAGAGCTGATTCCATTGCATAGTCATTAAGCAAAAGTCTCTGTCTTTCAATTTCCTTTGTTAAGGATGAAATTCTGTCTCTAAAAAGAATGTTGCTGATTACACCGATGATAAGAAGGAATCCAATAATCAAATTGAGCATTACGTGATAATATACACTTTCTAACTGTTTACCACTAAGGAAAGCAATATTGGCCCACACCAAAAAACCCGCAACAATAATGAAAACAATATTCCTAAATCTTATCAGTATTTTGCATCACTCCTTTTACCTGCTGAACAATCTGATTGAATTGTTCCGGGCTGCTGTAAGCCATCTCGGCAAGCATTTTTCTATTCAAATTTATTCCAAGTGTATTGAGACCGTGTATAAAGGTACTGTAAGAAATTCCACCTGCCTTGCAGGCAGCAGAGATTCTCACTATCCATAAACTTCTCAAGTCTCTCTTTTTCTGTCTTCTATCACGATAGGCATATGTAAGTCCTCTTTCTGCAAATTCCTTAGCCCTTTTGTACTGCCTTGATCTTCCCTGTCTGTAACCTTTTGCAAGTTTTAGAATTTTCTTCTTTCTTTTTCTTCCTGCAGGTTTATTTGTGGCTCGTGGCATCTATAAACTCCTTTTTTACGAATAAGGTAGCATTCTTTTTACCATTTTTGCCTGGGTGGCTTTTAATATTTTTGGTTTCGAAAGTCGTCTTTTTCTTTTGGAACTCTTTTTTGAAAGAATATGACTTTTCCCACTTCTATGATGCATTACTTTTCCGGTTCCAGTGATCTTAAATCTCTTTGCTACAGATTTTCTTGTTTTTAACTTCGGCATTGAATCTCCCTCCACTCAATATGGAATAATTATAATGTTTAAGAATCTTCCTTCTTCATGTGGGCTTTTTTCCACCTTTGCAATAGGCCCAAGGTCATTTATGAGCTTTTGTAATATTTTATAACCCCTTTCCTTGTGAAGTATTTCCCTTCCCTTAAAAGCCACTGAAACTTTTACTCTATGTCCCTCTTTAAGAAATTCTTCTATATGCTGCTTTTTGAAATTATAATCATGCTCACTTATCTCAGGCCTCAGACGGATTTCTTTCATCTGAGTTGCCCTCTGCCTTTTTTTGGCCTATTTCTCCTTTTTCTTTTGTTCGTAAAGAAACCTTTTGAAATCAAGTATTCTACATACAGGTGGATTAGAATTTGGAACTATTTCAACAAGGTCCATCAGGCGTTCTTTAGCCATCATAATCGCCTGGTCTCTCGGCACAATTCCTATTTGTTTACCATCTTCACTTATCAATCTTACCTGATTTGCTTTAATCCTGTAATTTGTGTTATACCTACGTGGGTCGATATCTCTTCTCCTTTTTTCACTGATTATTATAATAAAAACTTCTTACAAACGCAAATTAAAAATCCACTTCAATAGACTTTGTTTTTTCAATCTCCTTAATTTTTCTGATAAATTCCTCAATTGCAAAACTTCCCCTTGTACCCTTTTTATGTACCCTGACAGCAATAGTTGCTGTCTTTTCTTCTTTATCGCCAACAACAGCAATAACCGGTACTTTTTCATTTTCTGCTGTAAGAATTTTTTTCCTGAGTGATTCAGATGAGCTGTCCAGCTCTGTTCTGATATGATTCTTTTTACATATATCAAG
>JAOAAW010000151.1 GCA_026418655.1 bacterium
TAACTGGACCTGCACCAAGACACAGTGTCTGATAATATATGATTTCAAGTGAAACAACAGCGGGTTCATGACCTATTAAATGAAACAAAGGAACCACAAAAGGAATAAGTATGAGATGGAACATTGCACCTATTGCACCAATATATATTCCCTGCCATATTACGGTTCCAATTTTTTCAAGTTGTTTTGCTCCATAGTACTGTGCAACAAATGTCTCTGTAAAGGCGGCTGTACCAACGAAAATACTCATTGTGAGCATGTTAAGCAAACCCGCAGGCATTGAAGCAGCAACCGCATCAGTAGAGTACCAGGCAAGAAACATTCTATCAACAAAATGTTGAATAGTCCATGCACTTGTACTGATGACCAGTGGAAAGGCAATTGTAAATACCTCTCTGAATGGCCAATTTTTTGCAGAAAAAATTTTCAGACTATTCATTTTTTGATAGTGTAGACATCTATTCTATCACAGATTCGGATGTGAAAAAGAAATCAAAATGTCACGATAGAGGTAGAAATTATATGAGTAAATCAATAGGTCTAACTACTGACTCATAAGCTTAATTGCCATTGACGAAATAAATTCAGATAGTTTCATTTTTTTGAGATTAAACAAACCATCATCAATATTTTTATTAAAAACAAGTGAGCCAAGCTCAATTCTTATGGTATTTTGTTTATCAACGGCATCTATAACTACTGATTCTGGTGCATAATCAATAAAAGCGACCTTTTGAGAAGAAGGCAGTTTATAGTTGGCTGTGATTGTTGCATTATCGGTAGAAAGTATAATCTGGGAAATGGTCCATATATCCGGGACAATCGTTATTTTAGCATCAGCTGCGATATCCTTTTTTGTCAATTCAATAAACTTTTTACCAGATTTTTCAACGATTGAAACTGTACTATCATAGAACCAGAATTTCCCCTGGTTGAATAATGTTTTAAAAGAAGTTGAAGTTAATAGTAATCCAAAGCCTTCCATAACTTCAGAAGGTGGTTGAGGTGCCCGGTTACCCGCAAGTTTCCTGATTTCAGAAAGTTTATCCTGTATCTCGATACCCATTTCAGGAGCAAGAATAGTAATATCGTCAAAATTCCTGTAAATATAAAAATTGCCAAATTCTGCTTTTGCCGCGAGCATAAATTTTTCAAAACGGCCACCTGAAACCGGAAGTAGAGAGATAAATTTTCCTTCCAATTTAATGGGGTTGGAGATAACCTTCCCAAAAAGTTTCTCGCTTACAGATTTAAGATTTGCGTAGTCAGAATCGTTTAGTTTTAACGTTAAATTTATTGTACCAGTAACATTTTTTATACTTTCATTGTCTGGTATTTGTTGAATTCTTGCACCTACCTTTTCAACCACTTCAAAACCAGAAATGGCTTTTTCTTGCTGAGAGTGGCAAGAGATGCTACTCGCAAAACACATCACCAAAAATATTCTAAAAATCTTTCTTTTCATATTCATTTCCCTGTTATGGAGAACAAATTTATATCGTGCCTGATAGATATATTTTTTTCCATGATAAGATATTTGTCAAATCTTATTCAGGTTTTATTTAGTCTCTCGGTTCAGTGCAAATTGAACTTCTGTACATTCGGTTAAAAGTTTGACTTATCTTATATGCGGAAAAAATTTGGTTATTTTAAGGGAGCAGCTCATAAGCCGGGTTCTGTTTCATGGCAGTCATTCATCTGGGTCAGGAATCACTTCCTGACTCAAGCAACCTACCCGGGTCTTTTGGGCAGGCACCAGACCCTGCTTGGTTTTTCTCCTGGTGGGGTTTACCTTTGCCACCGGTATTACTGCCGGTGCGGTGAGCTCTTACCTCACCATTTCACCCTTACTTCGGTTTTTACCGAAGCGGTATGATTTCTGTGGCACTTTCCAGACCTTACGGTCTGCTCCTGTTAGGAGCCACCATGCCTGCTGGAGCCCGGACTTTCCTCCCTGTTTTATCAGGGCGACTGCCCGACTGCTCCCTTATATGTTCAAAAGGTTCTCTTGCTTTTTCTATGAAGGGATTGCCAGTTGTCAATTATTAGACAATTCTTCACTGGTCAAGTTTATTAATCAAAAAGGTTTCTTTCAAGATATTCCTGTGCCAGAAAGTGTGCCTGGTTTTTTTCATGAGGCACATGAACTATCTCTATCTTTTTAAAAAATTTCATAAGTTCCTGTGCAATTAAATGCAACTTTTTCAATTCTCTATCCCTGACACGATAATTCCCACCGATTTGCTGAATTACAAGATTACTATCCGTGTGAATCGTGAGATTTTCTGGATTGTATTTTATACAGGCTATCAATCCAAAGATCAATCCAAGATATTCAGCAGTATTATTTGTGCCTTCTGCAAGGTATCTACCTGATTTCTCCATTACTTCTGAGTTTTCTCCAAGAATTACATAAGAACATGCTGATTTTCCTGGATTCGGTCGGCTTGTGCCATCAAAATAAAGGATGAGTGATTTCATTCTACAAGTATTCTGCCACAGTTTTCACACTGGACAATTTCTGTTTTCTTTTTAACCTTTTCTCTTAAGTAGCCCGGAATATAAACGTAGCAACCCCCACAAATGCAACCGTTTGAATCTTCTGATATCCTGCATATTGCTACACCATCCTTTTTAGATTTTTTTACCCTCATATATAAATCAATCAACAACCTGTCAATACGGGTAACGTATTCATTTCTTTGTTGTTGAGTTAATGCATGTTCGCCTTTCAACTGATTTATTTTGTTTTCTATCTCTTTTTGCTTCGCCATTCTTATTTTTTTGTGTTCTTCTATTCGCTGCAGCAGACTCTTTTCTTTTTCCTTAAGTTGCTCATCCTTTTCCATATGAACAAGAATTTCATCTTCAAGGGAAGAAGTTTTCGCTTTTAAGTTTTGAATTTCGTTTTGTAATGCCTGATATTCCTTGTTGGTTTTTACATCAAATAATTTTGATTGTAAATTTTTAATCTGTTCTTCAATTGCTTTTAGCTCGGTTTCTTTCTGTCTTCTTTCCACTTTCATGTGTGTAGATGTTTTCTTGAATTCCTCCATTTCTTGCTGGAGCGAGAAATCTTCTTTTTCAAGAGATTTAAGTTGCGCGGGAAGGTCGTCAAGAAGTTTGTTTATTTCGTCCAGTTTACTGTCTATTTCCTGCAATTCCAGTAGTTTTTTAAGTTCTTCCTGTACACTTGCCATGCCTTTAATTTTAACAGATTTTCCCTTCCAGTCAACAAGTAAGGTATCACCCAAAAATAACCCTAATAACATGGCTAATAAATAACCTGCTCTAAATATTGGAATTGTAGTTCCACTTTTTATCCAACAAAACACGTCATAAAGAAACAGGGTTTTTGTGGGTTTATGTTATAATAAATGGGTAAGCATACTTTTGTGAAATCATCAAGCACTGTATTAACTATTTACTCCCTATGTTTCATCAGTTGATTTGAAGAGCTGGGTTTATTTTTATAAATTTAATTTTATATTCATAGAAATAGAAGGATAAGCATAATGCACCTGTTTGAAGAACTTAAACACCACCTACCGTTTTCAATCCTCAGTGTTTGTTTTGGTCTTATTTTGATGGGTATCTTGAATTTTATTACTTTTTGTGATTTTAGCGATATGAAGCTTCGTTCGGCTTTACTTTTTCATGTTTTTCATCCAACACATCTTCTTTTTTCAGCCATTGCAACGACCGCAATGTTCTGGCAGCATGAAAGAAGAATTATCAAAGCCGTCGTGGTAGGTTTTGTTGGATCAGTTTTTATATGTGGTGCCAGCGATATCATAATACCTTATATTTCAGGGTTCTTACTTGGAACAGATATGCATCTTCATATTTGCATCCTTGAACATCCTTTAATTGTCCTACCTTTTGTCATCCTTGGAATACTTGCGGGCTTTTTCGCACCAGGAACTCTGGAAAAACAGGAAGGTGTTATTTTCTCTCATTCACTGCACGTGTTTATCAGTTCAATGGCATCTATTCTTTATCTTACAGGATATGGACTTATTGACTGGATAGATCGCATTGGCGCAGTGTTAGTATATACCGTATTAGCTGTTATTTTACCGTGCTGTACTAGTGATATAGTTTTTCCATTATTGTTTGTTGAAAAAATGGAAAAATCATAGTTAAGCACAAATCGCTTTCTCCACAAAATGTTTTCTCATCGGGAACTGAATTGTAAAGGTGGTTCCATGTTTCAACTTTGAACGTACCTGAATTTTCCCTTCGTGTTCCTTGACTACCTTCTGAACTATAGCAAGTCCAAAACCTGTGCCTCTTGAGCCTTTAGTTGAATAAAAGAGGTCAAAGATTTTGTCAAGTGCATTTTCAGGAATACCCTTTCCATTATCAGAGATTTCAAATTCAATAGTCTCGTTTTCAGGAATATACCTTGTATTAATTGATATAACTCCTTTTCCATCTTCCACTGCATCAATAGCATTTATCAGTAAATTTGAAACCATTCTGTCTATTCTTTCAGGATCGATTGCTATTTCTGGGACGGATGGGTCATAATTTTCAATGATTTTTATATCTCTATCCTTGAAGGATTCTTTTACAACGGAAACAGAATCAGCAACAATTTTATTAAAATCAGAAAGAACAAGGTCAGGTGGTCTATTTCTTGAATAGTCAAGCATAGAGAGAACAAGAGATTTCATTCTTTGGTAACTTCTATTCAAAATCCCGGCACCTGTCTCAATTTCCTGATAGTTTTTGTCTGCAAGACCATTGTTTATCATCTCAATACCACCTTCAAAGCCAGTGAGGAGATTTTTTATGTCGTGGGAGATTGTTCCTATTGTTTGTCCCAGTATAACCAGTTGTCTATCGCGGATAATCTTTTGATTTAACTTGAAATTACTCAGTGCAAAGCTTACCATGGTACAACCCGCTATTATCAGGGTTGTTTCTTCAGGAGTGAAGAGGCCCCTTGACCGTTTTTTTCCGATTACAAAAACTCCAAATTTTTCAGAGGTGGTTCTGAGAGGAGTAATTAAAAGGTTAAATTTTTTATTCCCAATTTTTGTATTTGTATATAATTTTACCTCTCCTGCATTGAATTTTTCTTTAGCGAACAAATAAAAATCTTCAGAAAGAGTAAAATCTTCTGGCGAAAACTTATAACCGGGTATCAATTCTTCGCTCTCCTGGTGCTTGAGGAAACCAAAAATAATATCGACTTTCATGAATTTCTGTATTTGAACGCCCAGTATATTGAGAAGTTCAAGTTCATTTACCAGGGTTGCCATGCTTTCAGCAAGGTTATGAACCAGCAGTATTTCACTCAGGAATGGGTAAAAGCTTTTTTCAACTGTTTTCATGTTCTCAAGAAGACCATCCACAAAGCCATCAACCTCTGAAATTTTTTCTTTTGAAGATGTCATTTCTTCAAGGTTTTTTACAAGAAGGTTAAATCTATCAGCAATAAATTCAACCGGTTTAATAACAACGGGATTCACAACCACCTCAATGGGCTTAATGACCACTTCAAGAGCCTCTGCAAAAGGATTTTTTTTCTTTCTCTTAGCCATTTTTAATAATAACCAGAGTTTCGTTAATGGCAGGTTTTACTGCCTGTGGCCGCTGGAGGATTTATTATTCTTTCTTCCTAAGTTTCAGGGGACGGCCACCTTTCACACTGCTATGCTGATCGTTCTAACTTTGTTTCATACAATTTTTGAGTTAATCTTTCATTAACAGTGGGCGGTGCAGGATTTGAACCTGCGGCCTCCTCCGTGTGAGGGAGGCGCTCTTGCCCCTGAGCCAACCGCCCCGTTTTATTCTACCATATTTTAGATAGAGACGGATATTTCACTTTTTCTAGTAATTTTGTAAATCAATAATAAGGCAAGAAAACTTAGTATCATTCCAAGTGTTCCGAGCGCTGAAGCAACATACGGACCATCAGTTACCCTTCCAGCAAGCTGATATATGCCTTTTGCTATGGGGAAATATTCTTGCGTTGTGACGAGTATTAGACCACTGGAAACTTCCATCATTGTGAATGCAAACGAGAATATAAAACCAGTAATAATACCATTTTTTATCATCGGAATGATCACCTTAATTAAGGTACCCAGTTTGGATGCACCGAGATTATAGGCAGCCTCTTCGCATGAAATATCTATCTGCTCAAAATTTGCAATGACTGATCTTACGGCGAAAGGGAGTCGTCGCAAAATATATGCAATAATTAACAGAAAGATCGGAAATTTTCTGGGGTCTAAAAAAGTTTCTGAAAAAGCAACAACATAAGAAAATGCGAATACAATTCCTGGGACTGCCATCGGGAAGACAATAAAACTTTCAATTATATTCTTCCCTTTAATTTGAGACCTTGAAATTATCAATCCTGAAGCGATACTTATAATAACGATAAGAAACCCGGTCGCAATGCTATAAATTGCACTATTAATCAAACTTATTCTTGCTACAGGATGATAGAAAACTTCTGAATAGTATCTCAAAGTCCACTTATCAGGTAAAATTGTGAAAAACCATCTTTCAGAAATAGAATTAAGAACTGTCTCTTATACACATCT
>JAOAAW010000024.1 GCA_026418655.1 bacterium
AGATGTGTATAAGAGACAGCAGCCATACCACATGTTAAAGCAATTCCAGCAATTCCAGGTAGGGTCAGTACTCCTTTAAACATTGCCATAAAAGCAAGCAATAACAAAAGGTTAACAGCCATTGCCATATCTGCCAGAAAACCAAAAGCATAATAATAAACAATCATGAAAACAACCACGACAATAACGCCGTATAAAGACGCCCTGAGGGATTTTTCAATATATTCTTTACCAAGAGTGGGGCCCACAATCTGCTGATAAATGATTTTAACCTCGGCTGGAAGTGCACCGGCTCTCAGAACTACTGCAAGTTCTTTAGCTTCATCCATCGTAAAATCACCTGAAATCTGTCCCCTGCCATCCGGAATTCTATCTCTAATAACAGGTGCTGACTTAACAACACCATCAAGAACAATTGCAAGTCTTCTACCAATATTTTCACCTGTCACTGCAGCAAATTTGGCCGCCCCTTCTTTATTCAAAACAAAATTAACTTCCGGGAAACCTGAGGGACCATAACCCACAAAAGCATCACTCAACCCAGCACCTGTCAGTTCTGGTATTCTCTTAACAAGAATAGGGCTTGTTTCTCTTATGATACCCCTCTCATCTTTCTGATACATATAAAGAATCTCGTAATCCTTAAGAATTTCACTGTCACCCTTTAAAGCATCTGAAAGTTTTTTAGTGTCCTCCTCAACAAGTCGAAATTCCAGCAGCGCAGTTTTCCCGATAATGTCTATAGCGCGCTGTGTATCCTTGATTCCCGGGAGATCAACAATAATTCTATTTGTTCCTTCCTTCTGAATGACAGGTTCACTCACTCCTAATCCATCAACCCTGTTTCTTATTATCTCAAGGGCCCTTTGTGTAACATCTGACATTGACTTATCACCTTCGGGGGGTTCCTGTACTTCAAGAACAATATGGACACCACCCTGAAGATCGAGTCCTCTTTTAATTTTCTTTTCCAACGGATAAATCTGCCACATGCAGAAGGCAATAACCACAATTATAAAACCAATCTTGATATAATGGTTGCGCATCATTTGTATACCTTTTCAGGGTTGAAAATTTTATCCTCTATAACCTTAAAATTATCACCCACAATTTTTTTCCAGAAACATGAATAATAACCCTCATGACAGCATGCACAGGTTTGTTCAACGATAAAAAGAAGTGTATCCATATCGCAATCAATTCTTATTTCAACTATTTTCTGAATGTGTCCTGATGTTTCTCCCTTTTTCCATATTTTCTTTCTACTTCTGCTCCAGAAGTGGACTGTGCCTGTTTCGATAGACTTCTGGAAACTTTCTTTATTCATATATCCCAGCATGAGAACCTTTCCTGAAGCATCCTGTACAATTGCCGGGATAAGGCCGTTTTCATTGAATTTTAACTGTTTTAAAATGTCCATGTTATTATATTAAAATAACACAAAATACTAACATAAATAAATGAAATGGTCAAACATTCCACTAGAAAGAAATTGAAAGAAAAAGTCTACCGCATCGTAATGTCAATCCCGTTTGGAAATACTATCACATACAAAGAGATTGGAATTAAGGTAGGTGCACTAAACCCAAGAGTAGTAGGAAAGATTTTAAGTAAGAATGATAAACTTATCGCAATACCATGTCACAGAGTTATATGTTCAAATGGAAAGACAGGCGGATACAGGGCCGGAGAAGACTTTAAAAAGCATCTAATCGATTGGGAAAAAAGCATCATTGGTTCCTAATAAAAGTTTTCTTTTTTTAATTTGTCTTTTAATTTTAAATATCGCCCATACAATTGTAAATAAAGGGGTGTAAGACACTTCTGAGGATTGAACAATCTTCCCTGAATTTTATTAAATTTACTAGGAGAAACAAATAGACGCATTGCACCAAGCCCTGCGGATTCTTTAATCTCAGGTACAAAAACTGGTTTTTCACACACCGTGGCAATCAATTTTGCAAGTGAAAAATCTCTTGCTGCCCCTCCAATCATTATAATTTTATTAATTTTTTCTTTTTCTGGCAGGACATTTTCCACTTTTTCAAGTTTTTCCCGCACCTGAAAACAAAGGGACTCTACAATTGCCTTTAATAATTCAGAGGACTTCGTTGAAAGGCTCAATCCGTATATCATACCATTGCCTGTATTAAATTCTGGAATAACAATAATACCCGAAGGTTTTTTAAAAGTAACAGGTTTTTGAATTAAATTTTGCTTACCCCAGGAGTAAATAACTCCTCCATTACTCATGGCAGCCATTAAACCATACATACCTGAGCACAGATGAGGACCTGGTGCCAGCTGTCTTTCAGGGTCAAAAACAAGTTTTCCTGTAGTAACAAGTAATACCCATGCTGTTCCACATGAAACAAGAGCTTCACCTTTCTCACTGGCTCCCGCACCAAAACTTGCGCAATACTGATCATGACCACCAGCAAGAATAGGTATCCCACTTTTTAGTCCAGTTAACCTGGACACATCTCTTTTCAATACCCCTATAGGCATATTAGCCTGGGTAAGATCCGGAAGCATTTGCCTTTTTACACCTGCCAGATTCAGTAAATCGTCATCCCACTGACCTTTTCGGATATTATAAAGCGTGGTAATTGCGGCGCTTGTATAATCCATGGTGAAATTTCCTGCAAGAAAATAATTTATATAATCAGCAACAAACGAAATTCTTGCTATTTTCTTGAATATTTCAGGTTCGTTCTCCTTCAACCATTTAAGAATGGCTACACAAGACCAACCACCAGGTACGTAGCCAGTCCTCGTATAAAAAAAATCTTTGCCAAATTCTTTAACCAATTTTTCGGCAACAATTTTTGCCCTATTATCAAGCCAGGTTATTGCAGGTCTTAAAGGTTGAAGATTTTTATCGAGTAATACAAAAGTACCCCCCTGAAAACTTCCTGAAATGCCGGATATTGAAGAGTTCATCCCAATTCTTGTTATCCCTGTTTTTATCGCAGTAATCCAATCATAGCAATTTTGTTCTGCGAAAAGCGGTTCAGGAAAAGAAATACCTGTTTTTACAGAAACTCGCCTCAATAGTTTCCCATTTTCTGAAAAAAGAAAAACTTTTGTATTTGTAGTACCACTATCTAAACAAAGAAATTTTTCCATACCTCAAATCTCTGTATACTCCAATCCTGCGATTTTTGCAAATGTTTTGATATATTGCTGTCTCTTATACACATCT
>JAOAAW010000104.1 GCA_026418655.1 bacterium
TACATCTGTTATTATTCCCGCCCTTATTATTGGAATACGCCAGGCAAGCGAATGCATCATATGCCTTACAAGATATTTTGCCTGTGTTGTAGGCGAAAGATTTCCTGGATTTGTGGATGGATAACACATTTCATAGCACTGTCTCAAAGGTGTATCCTTATACCCGTAATGATCAAGAATCATCCTGTCCATCCATAAACCTGCATTGTTAGCAACGAAATCAGGCGGTTGAGTTTCTGGCATCCTCATAAAATTACCCGCCTCATTTCCTCTCGAACCAAGTAATTCAGGTGGAAATTTATGTCTGCAAAATTCTTCAAGCAACTGTGGTGCGCCATTTCCAAAATAAATCTCAGTTTTCGGGAAATACTTTCTTATTGCCTTTGCAGTTTTTTCAGCTATATCCCACATTTCACTGAATTTTTTCTGTTCGGCATCACTGAAAACATACTTTCTTCCCGTAAAAACATCCGGAACCCTCATTATATGTTCACCAGATATTGCATTCTCATGAAATATCATCAATCTCTCGGGCGGTTTTATTGAAGGATCCTTTTTTATTTTTTCTGCAAGCTCCTCAACTTGCTTATCACTCAATTTCATATCATTGCCTTTAACAATTCCATATTTCGTTCTTACTTCATCCGAAAAACCAAACATTCCGTATCTGAGACCTGCCTTGACATAAAGTGGACCAACAACATCTGGATTATCTGAAGTGAAGTGGCCCCCACAGAAATCCCATGTACCAAATGGAGATTCATTTCTGTATTTACGGTCGTCCGGTGGAAGCAGGGCAAAACTTGTGTATCGTGTAAAGACCGGTTGTTTATTAATTTTAAGTGTTATTTCAAGATCAAAATAACCTCTTTTTTTGACATCTAATTTTAATGGAATGGAAGTAATTCCACTATTGAAAATTTTTATATCTGAATATGCAAAAGTAGTGACATTTCCATACCAGTCTATTGTCCGTGCTTCTATATCGCATTGTCTAAATGGGAGAATTTTCGACAGGGTAATATTGAAGACAGGGATAACAGGTTCATTAAACACATTGCCTATCTCATTAGAATTAACCTCCATTCTCAATGGAGAGCGTTCAAAGGTAATGCCATAAATATGAATGCCACTTGGCAAACCCAGTGGTCTTGTTTGATATCTGCATGGATCAGGCCTTCTAATGGCTAATTTTACTTCCTTGGTAATATCAACATCAATAACAGGTTGATGCTTAAAATCCTGCCATATTGCGTTATTTAAAGGAATCTTGACAAGGAATATATTACCGGAGTCTGTCTTTATAATTCCCATTCCCCCGCGAACATTTTCCTGTCTGGGAATCTGGACAGAAAAATCAGTATATTTTGTCTGACCGTGCCCACCACTGAATTTACCGATTCTCAGAGTAAGAACGTTGGTAAATTCAGGACTGTTCTCACAGTATCCAACAACATAAGCGGCGCTGTAATAATCAAAAGGAATGTGTACCATAACTCTGGAAACATCGGTCTCAACCGGCAATGAATCATAAGCAGCGTAATAGGAACTTGGATCTGCTTTCCAATCCTTCCACCCCACATCTTTTAAAAAAACATTATTCAAACCATTTTTGTTTTCAATCACAAACGGAATGCCTGAAACAATAATTTTTTCCTGTTCACAAACTGAGGGTCCCTTATGATTTAAATAATCCCTGACAGAAACAGTGAGAAATTTATTGAGCATTGTAACATCCTTTTTCCATTCCTTTACCTGCAAAACCTGAGCGAAACATAAAACACCCATGAAAAGGATCATGACTGATAATATAAAAAAAATTTTCATTTTGTACCTCCTATGTTAAAATTGCTCATAATATAACTCAAAATATAGCGAAACACAAGTCAAAAAATGGACATTTTTGAAAAAATTTATCAATACATAGAATCTCTTGAAATTGTGGACACCCACGAACATCTACCTACATTTGAACAAAAGTTGGAACAGCCCGATGTGCTTAAAACATATCTAACTCATTATTTTGTAAGAGACCTGATATCAGCCGGAATGAAAAAGGATGAACTAAAGAAAATAACCGATACAGAAATTGACATTAAAAAAAGATGGTTAATCGTTGAACCTTATTGGAACATGGCAAGGTACACAGGATACGGTAGAGTTCTTGATATTGTTTGCAGGGATATTTATGGTCTATCCGAAATATCCGATGAAACAATAGAGGAATTAAATAAGCGATTCATTAATCTTCACTCTTCATCTGGAATTTATGATAAGATTCTAAAAAAAGAATCTAAGATACTTTTCAGTATTGTCCCTTCAAACGATGATTACGACTCACGATTTTTCAAAATCGTCGGTTGGCTGGATCATTTTGTTTTCCCATTGAACTACAACGATATCAGATACATTGAGTGTCAAACAGGAATTAGAATCACATGTTTTGATGACTGGCTTGATG
>JAOAAW010000128.1 GCA_026418655.1 bacterium
AGATGTGTATAAGAGACAGACAATATCCAGTCCATACAGATCACCATCACTGGTTGAGGAGTTATAATTCTCTGTAATCTTGGATTTGAAGGCAGTCACAGTCACTGGTGCTGCTGTAAAAGCATAATCAATTTTAATGGCATCAAAAGCCTTCTCAAGTCCATAGTCATAGTAAATTTGCTGTGCTGGCCACATGTCGCTCGCTGCATTATATCGGCTGCCAACTACAAGACCGTCTCCCATCTGGATTTCCTGGCGGCCTACTGTCAGTGCAAGACCAGGGACAAGAAGATCAGAAACCTTGACAGAGGCAAGGTCAATGGATACTCCTCTGTTTGGGTCTGGTACTAAATCGTATGTGTACCAGTCTCTTTCATTGATGAATCTGATCATTGCGCTGACATTGCTTGAAAGCTCTGCACTGAGATAAGCTCTGGCACCAGTATATAGATAGGAGGTTCCATCGCCTATCGTTCCTGTTTTCTTTGTAAAATCAAAGTTGTTTCTGTAAATACCCTTTATTACAAGGTCTCCACCAACCTTAACATTTTCAACTGCAGAGAATGCCGGGACAACAAATCCCGCAAGCATAACCGCAGTAATTAACGTGATTAGTTTTTTCATTTCTTAGCCCCTTTTTGTTTATCTATGTAACCCGTTTACCACGGTTACATAACCATCCGCTTTCCCTGCTATTTCCTGATTCCTGCCTTTTTTCCTGCTCACCCCCTTTCCGGCATATTTTGAACCAGGTGCTCAAGAAACCGGATGACTTCTTAACATTTTTTTTACACTTTTTTTTATAATTATAAACACTTTTTTATTTTTGTCAAGTCTTTAAATGCCGGCTGACCGGGTGCGGTTTTTTGATTTGTGGCGAAATATGTAAAAAGACTGCCAAAAGCAAGTGGTACCAGTCGCTCCAGAGTTCCACATCCCATAGGAACTAACACAAAGCCTCTATGTGTTTTTTGTGAGAGCGCAATTGAAACAAGTCTAAAAAGATCCTTCGTTGTTTTTACCAGTGTGGCTATTTTTATAATGCTTGGGTTCAGACGACTTGCCTTTTGACAGATAAAATTCAGTTTTCTCTGAGAAGGTGTTGTCTTAAAATTATGGTACGACAGAATTATATTTATACCCTTATTTCCAGCTATTTTACAGACGTCTTTTGCAATAGAACTATTGATTTCAATATCAAAAAAATTAACATAATCAGCAATTGAAGAAAACATTTCAAGTCGTTTGTTATCCGGAATAATAAAATCTTTATTCTGTCTTTCCTTATGCCATCTGATTGTTCCAATAATTTTTGCATCGGTTAAATTTCTCACCTTTTTTGCCCATTCGCAATAATCTCTGCCAGGGAATTTTTCAACAAAACAATCAAAACGCAGTTCAATCCAGCCAGCATTCCTTATAACATTTTTCAGGGTCTTCTTATCCTGATCACCTGTCAAAACAACAGCAATATTTTCTTTATCAATCAGTCCTTTCATAGTTCAGTAAAAAATCTCCTCGCAATTTTTAAACTCGTTGAAAAAACCTCTTCTATGTTTTCCTCTTCCAGTCCAGCCCCCAACAGTACAGTTCTTGCAAAATTCTTTGTGATAATATTATCAGGCGTATGTGTATCAGTGTTCAAAACAACAGGAAATCTGTATTTCTTCCATAATTTTGCAACATTGCCATTTCCCAGACAATGGCCCTGCCTTGTGGTAATTTCTATCGCAATTTTTCTTTTTGCAGCAATCTGCGCCTGTTGTGATGTCAAAAGTCCGGGATGCGCAAGAATATCAATATCAGATTCAAGTGCCGCAGAGTTTGTGCCATCCTTCACTGGTTCAACGGGTGTCTCACCATGAACCACAATAATGCCTGCGCCAAGTTTCCTGCATTCTGTGGCAAGTTTTTTAATTTGCTGTGGTGGAACATGTGTTATTTCACAACCAGGAATAATTTTTATTCTCATTGAATCTTTTATTGCATTACAAAATCTCCTAATTCCTGAAATCACAAACTCAAAATTAGATTCGTCAACATGGTCTGTAATTGCCATAGCAAGATAACCTCTCTCTTCAGCCCTTCTTGCAAGTTCGGATGGTAGAAGAACTCCATCACTTAAAAGAGAATGCATATGAAGATCTATCATAATTTCACCCTGAAATATTATTCTTTCTTGTACCCCGGATGATGAATTCCTTCAACAGTGATATTCACCTGTGAAACCCTGAAACCAGTAGATTTTTCCACTTCCTCCTTTATTGCCTTCTGAACCTTCCAGGTTAATTCAGGTATATTTATTCCATAATCAACAATAATACCCAGAAAAAGATGGACACCATCGTCCTTCACTGACACTTTAACCCCAGCGTCAGGAATTTTTCTGAAAAAAAGCGCAATCCCACCAACAAAACTTGTGGCGATTTTGTTAACTCCTGGAATACTTTTTGCAGCAATGGCAGCGATTGTTCCAATAACCTCATCATCTATTTTTACAAAACCAAGGTCTTCTCTTCCACTATCAGGCATATTGACCTCCTACGAAACAGAAACACTGAGCTGTTTCTCCTTTCTCTCGGCAAGTATTTTTTCAAGCCAACCAACATAATATCTTCCTGATTGAAAAACCGGATGTTCAAGAACAATCTTGTAGAAGTCAATCGTTGTTGAAACACCCTCTATTTTCATTTCTTCAAGCGCGCGGTACATTCTCGCGATGGCTTCCTGTCTTGTTCTACCATAACTTATTAACTTTGCCAGTAAACTGTCATAATATGGTGGGATTACATAACCCTCATAGATATGCGTATCAACCCTTATTCCGGGACCACCAGGAAGTATAAGTTTTTTAATTTTCCCAGGACTCGGAAGAAAATCCCTTTCAGGATCCTCAGCATTTATTCTGCATTCAATACCTGTCTCTTATACACATCTGACGCTGCC
>JAOAAW010000135.1 GCA_026418655.1 bacterium
CAGAAATTCAGCACCATGAAAAATTTTTATTGATTCCATACCAGCAATACCAGGACAAACACCTTTCCTTCCGCCAGAAAACCCGGCAAAAAAATGGGGCTCAATCATTCCTGTTACTATTTTCAAATCTGCTTCAAAATAGTATTTGTTCAGATAAAAATCAGTGCCAGGAATTCGCACGTTCATCCTGTTATCTATTGCGCAGTGGTCAAAAATCTGAAATCTACTTAGAATTTCTCGTCCAACCAGTTCTATCTTTTCTTCTTCCGTTGTGTTTCTATGGGTACCTGTTCCAATAAGTATAAAAATTTTTTTATCCGGTATTCCGCATGCTTTCAATTCATCAAGAATTACCGGAAGTATTATTTTATTCGGCACAGCTCTTGTATGGTCAGAAATAACAATACAGATTTTTTTTGGTTGTTTCTTTTGAATAATTTCAAAAAGCGAAGGGCAACCAGCAGGACTTCTCAATGAGTTTCTTATTTCTTCTGCTGGGTTTTTTATTCCCGGGAAATCCAAACTTTCAAATATCTTGAAATTCCTTTCACAAGCAAGTTCAATGCCTGACCTGCCATACTTCAATTTAATCATTCGTCAAGACCCAATAAAAAACTTAGCGTGTTTTTATTTGAAACTTTCATCATCAGGGCATCGGGTAAACTTTTTAATGCATCAACTTCGTCTTTGTATGTAGCTTTCAGCCATATTTCAACAAAAGAGTTTTTACCTGTTCCCTGTTTTCTTTTTGCTATGTATGAATAGGCAGGTGTATCTGTGCCCCAGATGATTGTTTCGGGAAATGCATCAACAAGGGCTCTTATAACTTTTTTGTGGTCAGTATAGTCAGCATCAAGCCTGTCTTTTTTCTGAGCCACAATTGGATGGTTTTGTTGGGCAAGTTGAACCTGTATGGTTAATGCTGATGTATCAACCCAAACATTTTTCATAGTGTCTGCCATTTCAAGGTAATTCTTATCAAAACCTATGCAATGAGCCAGACAGAACCTGATTTCTGGATGTTTTTCAATTACTTTGAAATTTAACCTTGCGTGTGAAAAAGTTTCTTCTTTATGTACTGTAGTATGAAGTGTGATGGGCCAGTTTTTTTCTCTTGCAAGTTCAAGAATCTCCTTTCCTTCGCCAAGCAGGCCCAAAATACTTGCCTGACATACCACAGGTACAATTTTGATTCCAAAAATCTTATATTTTTTTTCAAGTTTCAGGATGTTTTTAACCTGTTGTTTTATAGCCCTTTTTGGGTCCACAGATATAAAGGGGATAAATCTTCCTTCATACTCAGGGCAAAACTCATATATTTCCTTTAGGAGGAGCTCATTTTCAATCTCATATGGTGCCCTGGATACAGGTTTTTCTGGTACTTTGCAGATACCTCTTTTCAAATATAATGGGTCAAAAAACAGGTCAGGCGAATGGGGAAAAACAATGTTAACATCAATGCCAAATCTTTCCTGTCTGAAAGCGATTCCTTCAATAGTTGCTGCATAAGGATACTCCATGTTCATATATGCCTTAATGGAAACACCTGCGTGAGAATGAGCATCAATTATCTTCCCTTTCAGTTTTTTGTGCATTTCATTTCTCCGGAAATTCTATCGGTATCCTTCTTTCGCCTGTTTCAGTTTTACAATCTTCAGCAACACTTCCTGAAAGGGTTAACTGGCTATTGAGTATTTGGAGGATACTGGCAGGAACAAGAGGTGTGACTGGGCCGTGAGCTGCAAGACGCGTGATGAATCTTTGCCAGGAGACATCTCCATAAGCAAATCCATTCCAGAAACTGACAAGTTTTGAATTTTTCAGATCTCTTGGTCCTATCGTGGCTGCCTTAGGAGGACATGCTGCTATATCTCCTGAACAACCTGCATCAGCAAATAAACTGTTCTGACAGAGTGTGATTGGATGAAGGTCAACGATTCTTGAACCCAGTTCAAGATATCCTTCAATATTGTTAACAAAGTCAATTCCTAAGTGAGGTTCAAAAAAGGCAATATGACCACACCAGCCAATACCACCGTAACATATGTCTGCTCCACCAAGATCCTCTATCATCTTGCTGTAATAATTTACATTTTTTGTACTTGGAAAGTGTATCTGTTTCTCAGGCATTCTCAATTCTGGTCTTATGCGATAAAAAAAGTCATGCCACATCCAGTACTGAAAGCCACCTTTCCATTCTTTCGGCGCAGTGTTTCCATTTTCATCCGCATATTCATCCATATTGAATGTGTGTACATGCTTGCAGGAAATATTTAATTGGTTGATCATTTCAGCCACAAGGGCATACTGAGGATTTGGTGCCGGCAGAATAATTACATGTTTTTTCCCTTCTTCAAGGGCTTTTTTTATTCCACCAACAATATGGAGTGCCCAGGCAAAAACAAATGCTGTCTGGTCTTCTATAATCCTTATTTTAAAGTTCTTGTTTGGATGTTTACAGAGATCCTGTTTTTTAATTTTTCGCACCTTTTCAATGATCCTTTTGTTCTTAAACGGCAGAAAATCTGCAGGTTTAAACTGGAATTTCACTGGCATAGTATTGCCTCCTGGTTAAAAATAAGATATCACACTGTCTAATAAAACATATTTTACTTTTTCAGTCAAAAATGGAGCAATTATTTGAAATATTTCTGGAAGGTTAAAAAATCCTGAACAGCCACAATAAATTCTATTTCTTCCCTGCCTGTGCAAGAATCAAATCTCTCACTTTTTCAGGGATTTCACCAAACCTATCCCTTATCTCTTCAAGAATTTTTCTTGCTTCATCATTGCTGTGTATTTCTGAGATTCGTTTATAAATTTCAAATCTCAATCCAGCAGCAGGAATCCATTGTTCATCAATAAATCCTCGCATCAATGGTCTTACTGATGGCTCCTGTATTTTTTCACCAGTATATTTTGAAGTTATCTCTTTCCAGAATCTGCAATATAACTGAAATCCTACCTGATTGATATATCCACTCTGTTTTTTACCAAGTATATCGCCTGCACCTCTTATCTGGAGATCTCTCAAGGCTATTTTCATACCACTGCCTGGTTTTACAAGTTCATTAAGAGCTTTCAATCTTTCCTTTGCCTCCTGGGAGACAGGTAGATGCGCAGGAACAAGAAAATACGCATATGCCTTTACTTTGTATCTACCAACCCTTCCTCTCAATTGATATAAATCAGCAAGTCCGAAAAGATGAGCATTATCAACGATAAGGGTATTGGCATTTGGGACATCCAAACCATTTTCAACAATGGTTGTTGCTACCAGAATTTGAATCTTTCCTTCGGCAAATTCGTCCATAACACGGGCAATCTGTTTTTCTTCCATTCTTCCATGAGCAATACCTATGGTTGATGCAGGAAACATGCTTTGAAGTTTATCCCTGACTTTTTGTATATCGTAGATTCTATTGTGAAGATAGAAAACCTGCCCATGCCTTTCAAGTTCGTTAATAATTGCCATTTTTACAATTGTGTCGCTGTATTTTCCAATATAGGTCGCAACCGCTAATCTTCCAGAGGGCGGAGTTTCAAGAAGACTTATGTCCCTAAGTCCTGAAAGAGAAAAATACAGTGTTCTCGGAATAGGCGTCGCAGTGAGTGTAAGAACTTCTACATTCCTGAATTTTGTCTTGAGTTTTTCTTTGTGTAAAACACCAAATCTTTGTTCTTCGTCAATTATAATTAGTCCAAGGTCTTTAAAAATTACGTCATTCTGTAAAATCCTGTGAGTCCCAATAATAATATCAATTTTTCCTTTCGCAAGTTGTTCTAAAATCTGTTTTTGTCTGGAGTTTGGATAGAGTCTGGAAAGCATTTCAATTTCTATCGGGAAATTGTGCATCCTATGTTTGAATGTTCTTAAATGCTGTTGAGCAAGAACAGTTGTAGGACACAGCACTGCAACCTGTTTACCTCCAGAAACCACCTTGAATGCCGCCCTTATCGCCAGTTCTGTTTTTCCGTATCCTGAGTCACCGCACAGAAGCCTGTCCATGATTCTGGTGCTCTGGAGATCTTTTTTAATCTCTTCCATTGCTTTTAACTGGTCGGGTGTTTCTTTGTATGGAAAATTTTCTTCAAGGATTCTTTGAAATTCATCATCCTCTGGATAGGCAATACCACTGGTGTGTTTTCTTTCTACATATAATTTATAAAGTTCTTCTGCAATGTTTTTGATGCCTTCTTTAACATTATCCCTGATTCTGATCCAGGTTTTACTGCCAAGTTTGCTTAATTGTGGATGTTCTTTTGTGCCTATGTATTTATGAACAAAATCAATGTCACTCAATGGCAGATAAAGTTTTTCGTTGTCGGCAAACTCAAGTCGCATATATTCTTCTTTTTCAGGCCCTATCTTTTCAAAACCATCAAATCTTGCAATTCCATGCTGGAAGTGAACGACATAATCGTCTTTTTCCAGTTGGTCTTTATGGCTTACAGGCAAAGCATCCATGAATCTGCTGGATGGTCTTCCCTGTTTCATGTTGAAAATGGTAGCAGTATTCAGAATTGTCAGATTTATCCCGGGAAACGAAAAAGAAGATGAAAGATAACCATCAAGAAAATCATTATCATCAATTGCAACATTATGCTGGCAGAGTATTTTTTTTAGATTTTCTCTGTGAACTTTGTTTTCTTCAACAATGAAAACTTTTTCATCGGGCATTTTATTCCAGATAAAATTTCCATTTATAAATCCAAATCTTTCAGGTACATCAATCGGGAAAATGTATATCCGGTCAATTTTCTTTTCAACAGGAATATCAGTTTCAAGATAAACCGCTTGTGAAAAATTTTTCTCGATAGTTTCCCACTGAATAATATCTTTTCTGACAGACCGATGGCATATTTCAAGCATTTGATTGTACCTGGATTCAAATGCGTTTACTCCTGAAACAAAAAACACTGGGTCTTTCTCGCAATAGTCAAAAATTGTTGAACCGAGATGAGAAGTAATAAAACACTCATTGAGGGCGAATATTCTGCAGCCATCTGTTTTTCCGATGGACATCTGCGTCAATGGATCAAAATTTCTCACAGAAACAACCTTATTTCCGGAAAACTCTATTCTGTATGGTTTTTCTTCAAATGGGAAAAAATCAATAATTCCACCCCTTCTGCAAAATTCACCTGGATTTTCAACAATAGTAACTTCTTCATAACCGTAACCTATCAATCTTGCAATAAGTTTTTCCCTTTCAATTGTTGTGCCAGGAACTATTTCAATAATATGTGATACAAAATCAGAAAACTCTGGAAGATAAAGAGATACTGCATTGATGGAGCTGATAACCACACCTGATTTTCTTTTTATTATTTCAGCAAGGCACTTTACTCTTTCAATTTCTTTTGCCTGTACAGGATGGTCTGATGGTAAATGTACATCTCTTTCTGGGAAAAGAAAAACATCGTTTTTTAGAAAAGTGCGCAAGTTTTCATAAAAAATTTCCGCATTTTCAGAATCCTGACAAATAACGACAAAAAGTTTGTTTTTTGTTGCCAGGTAGAAACTGGAAACAAGGAAGGATAGAAATCCAGTGTTTTTACCGTGCAGGTACAATGGGAATTCTTTTTTTTCAATTTTTTCTTTTGCCCTGAACCAGGTAGGAAAATTCTTTAACTCATTTATTTGTTTTGACAGAAACATTTCATTAATCTTGCGATTTCTTTTGATGTATCTTCAATATAGGTTCTTGCATTTTTCATTGATTCTTCAAGTGAAATCACACCAGGAACAATAGGGAAAACTGCTGTAAGGCCATTTTTAGATAAATACTCAAGTGAACCTGATTTAATTCCACAAATAGCAATAACAGGTACATTATGCTTTTTTGAACACTCAAGTATAGCCATAATAGTTTTACCGAATCTCACCTGGTTATCAATTTTCCCCTCTCCTGTTATTACAATATCAGCATTTTTTAGATGATTTTCAAGCCTGATTTTTTCCACAATAAATCTACTTCCTTCTTTAATCTGCGCATTAAGGAAAGCAACAAGACCTGCTGCCAGACCACCAGCAGCGCCAGAACCAGGAAGGTTTTCGATATCCTTTTTCAACTGGTTTTTAATCACCTGAGCATAATGGCGCAGGTTTTTTTCAAGTAGCTGTACCATCTTTTCATCCGCTCCTTTTTGTGGGCCGAAAACTTTTGCTGCTCCATATTTTCCTGTTAAAGGATTCCTAACATCGCACAAAACAGTTATATCTGTCATAAATACATCCTTATTTATTCCCGAAATATCTATTCTGGCAAGTTTTCCAAGAAATCCACCGCCCTGACGCAGTGGTTTATTTGAACTTGAAAGAAATTTTACTCCAAGAGCCATCGCCATACCCATTCCGCCATCAACTGTTGCACTTCCACCAACCCCTATAAGAATTGATTTAACTTTTCTTTTTACCAGTTCAAGTATTAATTGACCTGTTCCATATGTGGATGTAACCAGGGGATTTCTTTCTTCAGGTTTCAGTAAAGGCAGTCCACTTGCAGAAGCCATCTCAATTACACCTGTTCCATCAGAAAGTATTGCATATTCTGCCTTTATTTTTCTTCCGAGTGGGTCAAGAACAATGGCATGGTACTTTTTTCCACCAAGAGCATTCAGTAGGGCATCAATAGTTCCTTCACCACCATCAGCCATTGGTAAGATTTCATAATTTGCCTCTGGCAAAATTTTATGCATTCCCTGGTATATCGCTTTCGCAACTTCTTTCGCACCAAGAGAACCCTTGAATGAATCAGGACATATCACGATTTTCATGCTTTATATTATACCGCCATGTTTATATTTTCTTTAATCTGGTTTAATATAATACTTAAAAAGGTTATTAAAGCTTGATATCATTAAAAACAAGTACGCTACGCAGGGAGGGAAAATGAGAACGAGAATATTTTTTTATTTGTTGTTGGTATCTCTCGTTTTGTTTTGTAATCGTCTTTTTGCTGAAAAGATATTTTTTGAAGCAGAAGATATGGCAGTTACTGAAACCCAGAAGTGGCAGGTTGTTGAACATTTTCCTGGCTGGTACTACGGGTTTCCTTCAAAAGGAAAGATGCTTCGTGGTTCTATCGGTGGACCTGCAGAAGCAAGAAAAACAATAAATATTGAAAAACCAGGTGAGTATCGGGTATGGATAAGATATCTTGATATACTTCCATACAGGGGACCATTCAAAGTTACTGTTATTCAGCAGGCCGAAATTAAAGGGGAAAAGATATTTGATAATGAAAGTTTGAGAAAGACAGATGAAGGAAAGAAAAAGTGGGGAGATGGCTACGGCCAGTTTGTCTGGGACAATCTTGATGTTAACCTGCAAAGGGGTTCTGCAGATATTGTTATTACAAAAGTAGAGCCACATGGAGGAGCGTCCTGGGTTACAAGACACCTTGATTTAATAGTATTCTGTGACGAGAAGGATTATCAGCCTGTAATGGCTGATTTTACACCGCAGCTGTATATGAAGGTAAAGATGGGTAGCAATCATAAATATCCCTGTGTGATACATATTTTTGGAAGAAGGCCACAGCCTCCATGGTGGCTTCCACACTCAAACATTTTTAAGACAGGACTTGTTTATGGTTGTTACACAGGATATAAACCACAGGGTGAAAATCCCAATTTTCTAAAGGCCGGCGATGAAACACCCTGGATTAACATCACATCATTCTTTGATGTAATGGGCGCTCATAAGATGGAACTGACAGCAATGCAGGAATATTTTGTTGGTCTGGAATCATCAGAGTTTACTGTTTTACTTTCAAATACACCATCAGACGAGGGTGTTTTCAAATCTTTTACAAGAACAGGCAAAGGTTCAGGAATGTTGCTTCTTATTGACCTGTCAAAAAGAGAAAAAATTATTAGTGACCTTGAAGGCAGTATGGAGGGTCTTGAAATTGCAAAAAAAATGCCCGATGTTTCTGAAAAAAGGCCAGAAAAATTTCCAGTGATGACAGGTTGTGGTGTAAATTCTTCTTTTTATCAGCCAAAAACTGTTGAAAACGAGATTTATATTCTTTCAAAAATGGGATTTAACAGTATTGGAGGTTATGACCCTGTTTATTACAGGGCGGGTTTTACAAAATACAAGGGTGGAGCCGTATATTTTCATCTTGCAAAGAATGGATGCCTGGCAGACCCTGATATGGGGGCAATAAAGGCAATTGTAAGTTCTGCGGGTGAGAAATTTTTGAAGGAAGACCTTTTTAAGGATATGGTTGCGTGGAGCCAGATGGATGAGCCAGGTTCTGTCAGTATGGAGCATATTGTGAAATGCAGTACATGCACAATAAAATTTAGAGAATTTTTGAGGAAGGCAGGAGTTACACCAGAATTCCTTGGTGTTAATAGTTATGACCAAATTTTACCATCAAATAACCCCGAAGATGGCAAAAGATATTATTACACAGCGCTTTATAGAAATCAGGTATTGGCTGACTTTTTTAAAATTGGTACTGACATATTAAAAAATTTTACGCCTGATCCTAAAACAACCGCAAACTTCGGTGAATATCTGACATTTACAGGCAATATGCTGCACAGTGGAGATGACTGGTTTTTGATTTTTGATACAGGTGGTCTTACCTATGGTTGGACAGAAGACTGGCTTAATTTTGGAACAACTTATCAGCTTTGTGGTTATCGTGCCGATTTCCTGCGTGCGGCATCAAAAAACCGTTTTGGAATGTATTGTATTTTCAGAAATCCATGGGATACTCAGGCAAAGGTTGCTTCTGAAATAGGCCATGGGTCAAAGGCGATTTATTATTACAACTATGGACCGTATTATGCGGGTATTGATTGTCCAATGCCTGATTACAATCTTTATTCGGCTGTGCAGAAGATAAATCATGCCATAGGAAAAATTGAAAATCCTCTTCTGGATAGTTCTGTTGCAAAAAGCGCAATTGCTCTTCTGTATTCCCATACAACTGACATATGGACATTGAAACAGGCAACATCTGTTTTTGGTAAAGAAAATATGGGGTTATGGCTGATACTCAGGCATCTTGGATATCCTGTTGACATTATTACTGAAAAAGATGTTATTGAAAAAAAGACAAAGAATTATAAGGCAATTTTTGTGACAGGCTCACATATTCCCTCAGAGGTTATGCAGAACCTTTTTGAATGGGCTGGAAATGGCGGAATATTGTATCTTGGAGCAGGTGCCGGTATCTTTGATAGGTTCAATAATCCTTCAAATGCTGACAGATATTCTGGAATTATCAGAGAACAGTTTAATCTGGTTGCAGAACCAGGAAGTGATTACTATGTACTTCCAGCATTGAAATCAATTGATTTTGTTAAATTTGTAGACTCAACAATGACAGAAACAGTTGAGGTGATCTGTGGTGTTCAAAAGATGAAAGGAATCAACCCTTCAGAAGCCATTGTTTTATTTTCAGATGGAAGTCCTGCTATGGCAGTAAAGACAAAAGGCAGGGGTAAGATTATAATCAGTGGATTTTTTCCAGGCATTGCTTACATGAGATATGCAGTAATAGCAAACAGGCAGAAACAAAAGGATGTCTATGCTTCCGACTGCCCGCCTGAATATCATGAAGTTATCAGGAAACTATTCAGTAAAATAATTTCAGGTGTTGATTATATCCCGCCTGTTTTAAGCAGTAATTATCTTGTTGAGACAAATCTTCTTGAAGGTAAAAATGAGAAAGTTATTACAATCTCAAATTGGTCAGGGAAACCAGTGGAAGGTATGAAAATAACAATCAACCAGCCCATAAAAGGAAACTTGGTTTCAATTGAAAACTCAATAAAATCTGTCCAGAGGAAAGGAAGAGAAACAATAATAACAATGGATCTTAAAGGAGCATTTGACTTTATCCTGATTTCACAATGAAAGAAAAAGTAATAAAAATTCAGAGATACAGGGATTTTGTGAAGGAATTTTGTGGTTGTGCCCATGATATGATGGTTGAAAGATTTTATCAAAAAGCCGGTAGAACAATTTTTGAAAAAAGGGAAAAAATAAGAAACTCCATAAAAACAATCGCCCAGTGGAAGAAAGAAAAACAAAGGATTAAGAGAAATTTGATAAATGCAATTGGCGCAGAATTTTCTGGAAAGAACCTGAAGATCATTGAAAGAGGAAAAATAAAAAGGGATGGTTTTTATATCAAGAAAATACTTTTTTCAATTCATAAAGACCACTGGGTTCCTTCTCTAATCTATGTTCCAGAAGGTAGAGGTCCTTTTCCTGGTATACTTCTTCCTGCAGGCCATAGTATTGAAGGAAAGATTGCCTGCAATGAAATTGCTGTTTTTTATGTCCTCAATGGATATGTGGCGATAACTTATGATTTTGTCGGTCAGGGAGAAAGAGCGCTGAAAGATGAGAATGGCTTTGTTTATGCATTTGCTTCAACCGCGCATAACATGGTTGGTGTTCCCATGACACTGTACGGACATAATCTGAACTGGTTTACAATTTTTGAATCCTCTGCTGCAATTGATGTTTTGAAATCAACAGGCATTGTTGATATGTTAAAAATCGGTATTACAGGAGCGTCTGGTGGTGGAACAAACTCTTTTTACACTGCTGCATTTGACGAAAGAATTTCAGCAACTGCACCTGCTGCCTCTGTGCACAGTTTCAAAAACTATATCTATCCTGACGACAGCGAGCAGAGTTTCTTTAACCATATTGAAAGTGGTCTTGACTATCCGGATATTGCATCTTTTTTGATTGCTCCAAGGCCATTATTAATCGTTGCAAACAAGCATGATATCTGGGATATTGAAGGAACAAGATATGTTTATCATACCGCAAAAAAATTTTACAGAATGTTTGATGCAGAAAAAAATATTAAAATTACAGTTTCTGATAAAGGACATGCTTATGACATAGACCAGAAGACCGAAGTTTTGTTGTGGTTTAATGAAATCTTTGGCAAAAAAATGAAATTTTTTCCTCTAAAAAATGTGGTTGAGCATTTACCGTCAAACAGTGAAATATCTGTTATTCCTGATAGAAAATCCCGAAAATATTACCTTAATAACCCGCTATGTGTTTTCAGGAAAAATGTAAATCTAAGAAAACAAGATATTTCGTTCATTGAAAATATAAAAGTCCAGTTGAATGGATTTGCTGGCAAAAAAATCTATTTCAAAATCATTGATAGATATCCGATAGGTAACATGAATTATTGCAGAATGATATTTTCTCCTGAAAATGGAATTTTGCTTCCAGCAGAAATTATTGTTCCAGAAAAACCAGATTCTGCTGCTGTTTTGCTTGATGAAATTCCAAGAACATTAAATCAGCAATGGCTTTTTGAGTACGCCTATAAAAATTTTCTTATAATAAGGCCTGACCTGAGAGGACTGGGAGAAACAGGTATGAAGGATGACTGGAGCGATATGGAAAACTGGTGTCAGAATGTTTTCAGTGGAAAAAATTTCAAACTTTTTATTCTCTGCCATCTTCTTGGTAAGTACATTGTTGTTGAAAGGGCAAAGGATATACTGGCTTTAATTTCAATAATTTCAAGAGGTTATGGGCAGGAAAAAATTGTTATACACGCCAGGGGTATTACAGCAATACCTGCCATTATTGCTGGTATTGTTGATAAAAGGATTGAAAAGATTGTACTTGAAGAATTTCTTTATTCTTTTGAAAATGTCTTTGAGAAGGATTATCCTGTGTGGAAACCAGATATATATCTTCAGTGTATATTGAGGGCTGGTTTTGATATAAAAGATCTGTGTTCAATGGTGCAGGCTAAACTTGCAATCAGAAAGCCACTCGATGGTTTGATGAAACCTGTTTTATTAAAAAGGATGGCATATGGAAAAAGTTCCGCTTGATGAACTGATTGGGTTGATAAAAAAAGAATACGATGAAAATAGGGTTATTGCTGGCATTGAAAGACAGAAGGCCGTTCAGAAT
>JAOAAW010000141.1 GCA_026418655.1 bacterium
AGGATTGCATCCTTAATCGGTATTTATCCGCAAAAAATTGTCCTGAATGGAAGAAAAACCACAATAGGTGGCATCGGTAGTGTTTCAACACATCCGGACTTCAGAAATAAAGGATATATGAAAATCCTGATGGATTTTTGCATAGAAGAGATGAAAAAAAGGAACTATTCATTTTCAATTCTCGGTGGTGACAGACAACGATATAATTTCTGGGGATATGAAACATGTGGAACAAATGCTGTCATTACAATAACCCAGAGATCCTGCGAAAAATCAGGGATGACTGAAATGGTACCATTATATAGATATGATGGTTCAATTGAAACACTTAAAAAAATAAAGGAATCATACGATAAATTTCCATGTCATGTGGAAAGAACCATTGGCTGGTTGAGAAAAATATTTGACGATAGGATACATACCCAGCTATATTTTACAAAAACAAAAGGTGGTTTTGCCTATGCGGTGGCTGTCGGAGAAAGAACAGAAAGAAAAATTGTAGAACTGGGTGGTAATAGCAATCTCTGGTGTCCCCTGATTTATTCCCTTCTTAAGAGATGGAATTTTAATGGAGTTGATGTGCTTTTTCCTGCAAATATCCCTGAAGTAAACATTCTATTGAAACATGCAAGCTGGTTCATTATGCAACCTTTTTTTATGATAAAAATCCTTTCTTTCAAAGAAACAATTGAGTTTTTATTTGGAAAAAACTTTGGTCAAGAATATACATTAAAGATAACCGAAACAAAGGAAGTTTCAGGTTACGGAAAAAGATTAATTGAATTTGACGAAAAAAAGTGGGTGAGAATTCTTTTTGGACCTTTTTTGACTGAAGCGCCTGACTTTTTGAAAAGATTCTTACCATCTCAATTTCACTGGTGGTTTCTTGACCATATTTAAAAATCTGGTGTAGAATAGCCAGTTGCTGCAAGTATCTTTTTTATTTCTGCTTTATTATCAAATTCACTGCATATTCTGACTTCCTTTCTATTTACATTCACCTCAACATTCTTTACTCCTTTGATTGAGTATAAACCATCCTTAATTCTCTTTGCACAGTTTGAACATGAAATATCAGGAACACTGAAAATAAAGTGGTATTTACATCTTCTGCAAACTACTTTTTTTCTTAAAACCTCAATCATAGAATTTAATGAAAATCCGATGAGTAAGAAAGAGGAAAGATATGACAGTAATGAAAAATCTTTGTGTTTGTGAAAAGATTCAGACACATTGATGCTATAATTGTTCACGATAGTATCAAAAAGAAAACCTGACAATATCGATCCAACAATAACGGTCGTGATATATATAATAAAACTCTTTTTTCCGAGCATCTTTTCAACAAACAACATTGTAACTGAATTTGTTGCAGGACCAACAATCAAAAAAACAAGCCCTGCTCCAGGACTCATACCTTTGGCTATCAAAGATGCAGCAATTGGAATTGAACCTGTTGCACAAACATATAATGGCAGTCCAACCACCAACATTAATAGGTATGTCAGCCATCTATTATCCGTATATCCTGATATAATTTCATCAGGGACAAGGTATGATATCGTTCCACCAATTAAAACTCCCCAGAATATCCATTTTGCAATTGAACCATATAATTCCACAAACGCATATCTGAAAGCAGCAGGAATTGTTGATTCTGAACAAGAAATACTATCTTCCAGAATATTTTTTCTGTCAGTTAATTCATCTTTGGGAAAAATATCGGTCAAAACCCCGGCAAAAAATCCAATTATAATACTGACACCTATTCTAAAAATCATAAAGATACCACCCAGAAGTCCATATGTAGCAAATATTGAATCTATTCCTGTGGTTGGCGTGGCTATCAAAAAAGCAATCACAGAACCTTTAGTAGCACCATATTTATACAAAGTAGAAGCAGGCGGTAAAACACCACAGGAACAAAGCGGAAGCGGTACACCGAATAAAACCGCTTTAATAATGGATGAAATTCCTTTTTTTCCGAGATGCTTGAAAATAAACTCTGTTTTCAAAAATATATGAATAAAACCGGCAAATAAAAATCCAAGAACAAGATAAAAACTCATCTGTAAAAATAATGTCCATGCTTCTCTTATAATTCCAGCAATGTGGTTCATTGGCTTCGAGCTCAGGATATGGATCTGTTCATACTGCCTGAGATGTATCCTTCAAGATCCACAGTTATGTATTGATAACCAATCTTTCTAAAATTTTGCACTATTTTTTCTCTCAGTTGAATGAGTTTTTGTATTTCAGATGTATCAACTTCAATCCTGCATAGATTGCCATAATCCCTTACCCTGACAATATTGAATCCTGATTTTTTCAGATACTGTTCTGCATTAGATATTCTTTTAAGACGTTCTTTTGTTATCTTCTGTCCGTAGGGAATTCTTGAGGCAAGACAGGCCATCTGCGGTTTATTCCAGGTAGGAAGTCCAATTTTTCTTGACAAATTTCTTATGTCCCTTTTGTTTAACTCTGCCATCTGTAATGGTGATATAACACCGTATATTGTTTTTGCCCTATTTCCGGGCCTATAATCCGAAAGATCATCAAAATTTGAACCATCAGCAATGGCATTGAAACCATTATTCTTTGCAATTTTTGACATTTTTGAAAAAAGGTCTTTTTTACAATAAAAGCATCGCTCTTTTGAATTATCAACGAATTTTTTGTCTGATAGCTTGCTGGAAAAATAAGTGAAAACCTTCACTCCAATAGATTTTGCGAAATTTACCGCAAATTTAATCTCTTCTAAAGGATAAACCTCTGCCTTTTCAATAAAAGCCGCTACATTTTCTTTGCCAAGGCAATCAACTGCTGAACGTAGTAAAAAGGTACTATCAACTCCTCCGGAATAGGCGATAAGTATCTTTTTGCTTTCTTTTAAGATTTTTTCAAGTTTTCTCTTTTTTTCTTGAATGGTCATTCCTCAACATTCACAACATTTTTTATTTCAGGAACCCTGTCTTTTATAATCTTTTCAACCCGCATCTTAAGGGTCAGTTGTGCAAATGGACAGCCTGCACAACTTCCAGTAAGTTTCACCTTTGCTGTATCATTTGAAACATCAACAAGTTCACAATCCCCACCTTCCATTTGAAGAAAGCCTCTTATTTCCTTCAGCGCTTCTTCAACTTTTGATTTAAGCTCTTCATTTGAAGCCATTTAGCCCCCTATGTTTTTGACCTCTGTCTTTCTCTGTAATCATTAATGGCTGCTTTCAGTCCCTGTTCAGCAAGAAGAGAACAATGCTTTTTTAATGGTGGCAGACCTTCCAGAATTTCTATAACATCCTGGTTGGTAATCTTTTCTGCTTCTTCAAGAGTTTTACCTTTCGCAAGTTCTGTGATCACAGAACTTGTTGCAACAGCTGCGCCACAGCCAAAAGTTTCAAATTTAATATCTTCAATTATTTCTTGATTTTCATTGTTTTTGCCAATCTTTATGTAAATCCACATCACATCACCACATACAGGATTTCCTACCTTCCCTATTCCATCGGCGTTTTCAATTCTTCCCATGTTTCGTGGATTTTTAAAATGATCAAGAAGTTTCTCGCTATACATCTTTTCACCTTTTAAATGTATTTTATCATTGATTCAAGTGCGTGTTTTGCTTTTTTTACTATTTCATCTGAAAGAATAACTTCATTTGTCTCCTTTTCCATACATTCTTTTAATCTTTCCAGAGTCGTCTTTTTCATGTTGAAACATACCCTTGCTGCACCAAGAGAAAAAAACTCTTTTTCGGGGTTTTCTTTTTTCAGCCTATAGATGAGTCCCTCCTCTGTGCCTATGATGAATTTTTTTGATTGAGATTCTTTTGCCCTTTTAAGCATTCCTGACGTAGAAAGAACAAAATCAGCATTATCCTGAATTTCTGGGTCACATTCAGGATGAACTATTATTTCTGCATCAGGGTATCTTTCTCTTCCCTTCTTTAAATCATTTAGTGTAAACATCCTGTGAACAAAACAGTACCCATCCCATAAAATCAATCTTTTTTCTGGTACCTGCTTCTGTACAAAGTACCCGAGGTTTTTATCGGGCAAAAATATCACTGTATCAACAGGAATATTTTTCACAATCTTTGGAGCATTTGATGAAGTACAACAAACATCAGAAACAGCTTTCACTTCTGCTGAAGTATTAACATAGGAAACCACAGGCACTCCTGGATTTTCCTCTTTCAATTTCAAAACATCTTCAACCTTTGCCATATCAGCAAGAGGACACCCTGCATCATAAGCCGGTAATAAAACCTTCTTTTCTTGATTCAAAATTTTTGCTGTCTCTGCCATAAATCTTACACCACAAAAAACAATCATAGCAGCATCTTTTACCTCTGTTGCTTTTCTGGCAAGTTCAAGGCTATCTCCTGTAAAATCTGCCAAATCCTGTATTTCAGGAATCTGATAATTATGAGCAAGGACTACAGCATTTTTCTCTATTTTCAGTTTTTTTATCTGGTCAACAATTTTTTCCATTATTTTTTGTTCCAGAAGGGCGACATCTTCCTGAGTTTTTCAACAATTGCAGGTAAAATTTCAGCTGTTTTTTCTATGTCTTCTATTGTGTTTGACCTTCCCAAACTGAACCTTAACGAACCATGCGCTATCTCTGGAGGAATACCAAGCGCAAGAAGAACATGTGATGGCTCAAGTGAACCAGAGGTACATGCCGAACCAGAGGAAGCACATATGCCTTGAAAATCAAGATGCAGCAGCATGCTTTCTCCTTCAACATACTTCACGCATATATTCAGAGTGTTATAAAGCCGTTTTTCAGGGTGTCCGTTAACAATGATTTCAGGAATTCTTTCCATAAGTAATTTTTCAAGATTATCCCTGAGTTCCTTTTCTTTTGATGCATCCTGCAACATTTGTTTTTCAGCAATTTCACACGCCTTTCCAAGTCCAACTATGGCAGGAACATTTTCTGTACCAGGCCTTAATCCTTTTTCCTGATGTCCACCGTAAAATATTGGTCTGAACTTTACTCCCTTTCTGACATAAAGAGCGCCAATCCCCTTTGGTCCATAAAATTTGTGGGCTGACAGTGAAAAAAAGTCTACATTTAATTTTTTTACAGATACTGGAATTTTTCCTGCAACCTGAACACCGTCACAGTGAAATAATACATTATTTTCTCTTGCAATCTTTCCTATTTCTTCAATTGGTTCAATGGTCCCTATTTCATTATTGGCTGCCATAATGGAAATAAGAATCGTTTTATCTGTAATTGCTTTTCTCACATCGTCAGGATCGATCAACCCGTACCTGTCAACTGGCAGGTAAGTAACCTGAAAACCCATGTGTTTTTCTAGGAACTTACATACATTCAAAACCGCGTGATGTTCAATTAAAGAGGTAATTATGTGGTCACCTTTGCTTTTTCTTAGATAAGCAGTACCTATGATTGCTATATTGTTACTCTCTGTACCACCTGATGTAAAAATTATTTCTTCAGATGAAGCGTCAAGTAATCCTGCCACCTGTCTTCTTGCATTTTCAATAGCCTGTTTTGCTTGCTGGGAAGGTGCGTAAATTGATGAAGGATTAAAAAATTTTTCGTTAAACCATTTTTTCATCTCTTCAAAAACTTCAACATCACAGGGTGTGGTTGCATTATGGTCAAGGTATATCATAATACCGTCCTTTCAGTTCAGAATTTAATTTTTATAGCCCTCACCATACATCCC
>JAOAAW010000180.1 GCA_026418655.1 bacterium
AGATGTGTATAAGAGACAGCGTGTGGCTATTGCAAGAGCTCTGATGAATAACCCCTTATTGATTCTTGCAGATGAACCGACCGGGAACCTTGATAGTGTCACAGGAAGAGAAATAATGAAGTTGTTATGTGAACTGAATGAAAAGGGTACAACGTTAATAGTGGTAACGCATGATGCGGGCGTTGCAAAATATGCACGAAGGATATTAAAGATGCTTGATGGAAGGATTGAAGATGAAGATTAATTTCTTACATCTTATCAGGATCATAAGGCACGGATGGAAAAATATCTGGTTGTATAAACTGCGTTCACTGCTCACAGTCCTTGGTATTGTATTCGGAGTTGCATCAGTAATTGCAATGCTTGCAATAGGAGAAGGAGCAAGTTACGAGGCAAGAAAAATGATTGAATCCCTTGGAAGTAATAACATAATTATCAAGAGTGTCAAGCTTCCTGCTGATGCAAAGACACAGCAGCCAAGTTTTCTTGGGGTTTATGGCTTGACTGATAGAGACCTGAGAAAACTTGAGACGATACCTTCTGTTATAAGGATTATTCCTGCCTGGGAAATGGAAGAAGATATTTGGTATCATGGTAAAAACATTTCAGCAAGGATTGTTGGAACACTACCAGAATATCAGCAGGCACTTAATTTATCCATCAAAACAGGAAGATTTTTCGATCAAATAGATTTACAGAAAAGTCTTCCTGTTGCTGTAATTGGTTCTACAGTGAGGACTTCACTTTTTCCTGCAGAAGACCCGATTGGTAAGGTAATCAAGATAAGAAGTTCTTATTTTACAATCATAGGTATAGCCGGAGAAAAGGTTTTTACAGGTGCTTCGGAAAGTTTTGTGGCAGAGGATATGAATATTGCAATATATGTGCCGATGTCAACAACAAAAGACTTCTTCGGCGAATATGAGGTAAAAAGAGGTACAGGCGGTGTAAGATCCTGGGAAAGAAATTGGGTACAGTATCACAGGTTTGTTGTACAGGTTTCGGATACAGAGAAAATTCTTCCAACAGCATCTCTGGTCAGTGATATTCTCAACCAGACTCATAAAAAACAGGATTACCAGATAATTGTTCCTCTTGAGTTATTGAGACAGGCAGAAAGAACCAAGCGTATATTTAACATTGTTCTTGGCTCAATTGCTGCAATCAGTCTGATTGTTGGAGGCATAGGAATTATGAATATCATGCTTGCAATTGTTACTGAAAGAACAAGAGAAATTGGCATAAGAAGGGCAGTGGGTGCGAGAAAAAGAGATATAATAAATCAGTTTCTAACAGAATCCGTAATTCTTTCTGCTTCGGGGGGATTTTTGGGGATAATACTCGGTATTTTAATACCGAAAGCAGTTACAAAATTTGCTGGGATGATGACGATTATAACTCCATGGTCGATACTGCTATCATTTTCTATTTCTGTTGCTGTGGGTATAGGTTTTGGACTTTACCCTGCCAGAAAAGCTGCAGAACTTGATCCTATACAGGCGTTAAGATATGAGTGAAATTCAAAGTTTGCCAGTCGAGGTGAAAGCAACTGTGCAATGTTCAACACCCTTTGTTGTGCGAATACTGTTGGCAAGTTCTTCAACATTTTCAGGTTTTCCCTTAACCACAACTATTTCAAGGCATTCGTCATGCGAAAGATGAACATGTTGCGTTGAGACCACTATATTTGAGAAATCATGTTGTATATCAATAATCCTGTCAACGATATTTCTCTTGTGGTGGTTATAAATGAAAACAATCGCTCCTGCAACTTGTTTTCCTGTACGCCACTTGTGTTGAACGATTTCTTTTCGCATAAGGTCTGCTATTGCCTTTGAACGGGTGGGATATTTTTGTTTTTTAATCTGGTTATCGAATATATCAAGAAGTTCTTTCTCAAGAGAAACGCCAAATCTCACAATTTTATCTTTCATCAGTGTCTTTTTTGGTTGCATAAAGGACTTCAGATATCGTGGTTATCCCAGCAAGAACCTTTTGAATGCCGTCTTCTCTAAGAGTTTTCATGCCAAATTTCCTGGCAATCACAGTAAGGGTGGATGTTGATGGATCTTTCATTGTCATTCTTCGCAATTCTTCATTCATTACCATAAGTTCATGAAGACCTGTTCTACCACCATAACCGGTTCCCTTACACAGGTGACATCCTTTGCCCCGATAGAATCTTAAATCCTGTCCTACGAGATCAGGGCTCAGTTCCTTTATTTCCTCATCAAGCGGTTTATAAATTTCTTTACAATTTGGACAGATGGTCCTGACAAGTCTCTGGCTTAGAACACCGATTAAAGATGAGGCAAGAAGGTATGACTCAACACCCATATCCAGCAATCTTATCACTGCACCTGGCGCTGTATTGGTATGGAGTGTGGCTAAAACAAGCTGTCCTGTCTGAGCAGCTCTGAAGGCAATGGAAGCACTATCAAGGTCTCGTATCTCTCCAATCATAACGACATTTGGATCCTGTCTCAAAATTGAACGAAGAGCAACCGCAAATGTAAGGCCTGCTTTTGGATTTATCTGTATCTGGTCAATATTTTTAAGATGATACTCAACAGGGTCTTCCACTGTGATAACCTTTTTGTGAAGGTTGTCTATCTCATTAAGGGAAGAGTACAATGTTGTTGTTTTTCCACTACCGGTTGGACCTGTGACAAGAAGCATTCCATAAGGTTCATCAAGAAGCATCCTCCATCTGTGCAGGGTCTCAGGAAGAAATCCCAACTGTTCAAGACCAGTAATAATATTTGATTTATCAAGAACCCTGAGCGCCACCATTTCACCAAAGATCGTTGGGAATGTGGAGACCCTGAGATCCACACTTCTTCCGCTTATTCTTGCTTTGAAGTATCCATCCTGAGGTATTCTTTTTTCCGAAATATCAAGGTTTGATAACACCTTTATATGAGAAACAATAGCCGGATATAGTTCAAGTGGTGGAGGTGGAAATTCATATAAAAGTCCATTTATTCTATACCTGAGACGAACCCCATCCTCCTCAATTTCAAGATGTATGTCAGTTGCCTTGAGTTCAGTTGCCTGTTCAATCATGGATATGACC
Organism: bacterium; assembly: GCA_026418655.1. Taxonomy (GTDB): domain Bacteria; phylum Ratteibacteria; class UBA8468; order B48-G9; family DTJG01; genus DTJG01. The sequence continues at coordinate 3,077 of JAOAAW010000180.1, forward strand.
GTACTTTCTGCTGTTGCCTCTCTATCAAGTTCTCTCAGCTTTATAGGTTCATAGAATCTTTCACCTGACTGATTGACAGGACTGATAACTTCCAGTCCAACCTGAGAGAAATATTTATCAAAACTCCTTCGCAGATCAGATTCCTTTACAAGGCGACTTTCCACTTCAAGTCCTGAAATCTTTTTGATCTGTTCGATGACTTCTGAATCCAGAGGGTCCACCATTCCGCAGACAATTTTATTTCTTGACTTAAAAATTGGAATTGTTTGATACTTTCTGCATGTAAATTCAGGAAGTGAATGCAGAACATCTTTTTCAATCTCCATTTCTTCAATATTTATCGGTGGGATATGAAAATTTTTTAATACAAAGTCATACCATGATTCTGAGTTCATCAGTCCAAATCTTATAAGTAGATAGCCAAAAGGAGAACCTGTTCTCTGTTTTTCTTTTATAACAAGCTCAATCTGTTCCAGAGAAACACCGTTTGACTGCACAAGTTTATCTATAGCAGGATGATTTTCCATTATTTCAAAAGTGGTTCAACAACTTTTTCAAGTTCTCCATCTTTGAACATACCTATCTTTTTTCCACCCGGCAGGAGATTTCCTTCTTTATCAATAATAAAAGTGGTTGGTACCCCGGTAATGGGTCCGTATGCGGCTTCAGCGCTACCATCATCCATTGCTACGATGTAAGTGATATTATATTGTTTAACAAGTGCCCTGACATCATTTTCTTTGCTATTTACAGCCAGCCCAATAATCACAAGTTCCCTGTCCTTATACTTTTCATATGTCTTAACAAAATCAGGGATTTCTGCTTTGCATGGTGGGCACCAGGATGCCCAGAAATTCAATACTACTACCTTTCCCTTAAAAGAAGAAAGAGAAATTTTTTTCCCCTGCAGGTCAACCAGAGTGAAATCCGGTGCTTTTTTAACTGATTGCGATATAGCGCAGGATATAAAACCCAGCAGGACCAATGCACCAAGGATTAACTTTTTCATAAATCCTCCCCTTTGTTAAACATTATAACATTTTTTTCTTTTCAGAGGCATTTCCTTAAAATGATAACAATTTAAAATTTTATCTTTTTCCAGCCAGCCTCTTCTCGCGACTCCTATACCAAGTTTTAAATAATCCATCATCCATACACTGTGAGCATCTGTTCCAATGCATACCATAACATTTTTTTCTCTTGCCTTCAGTAGGTTTGTATCGTTAAGATCCAATCTATCATAATAAGCATTTATTTCCAGAGCAGTAAATGTCTTTCCAGCATATTCAATTACCGTATCAATATCAACACTATATCCTTCTCTGCTTGAAAGCAATCTTCCTGTTGGATGGCCAATAATGTCAAGATAGGGATTTTCCATTGCTTTTAACATTCTTTCTGTGACATTCTTTTTAAAACCCTGATGGATAGAACCAATTACAAAATCAAGTTCAGCAAGAACCTCATCAGGATAATCCAGCTTGCCGTCCCCCAAGATATCAACTTCCATACCTTTTAAAATTGTGATCTCAGGATATTTTTTCGCAATCTCATCTATTTCTTTGTTCCTTTTCTTTAACTCTTCCACTGTTAAACCACCCGCAAACTTGCTTGTTCTTGAATGGTCAGCAAGACCAATTAGTCTGTATCCTTTTTCAATTGCTCTTTTTGCAATTTCTTCAATCGTATTTGATCCATCTGACCAGTTTGTGTGAATATGCATATCACCGAGAATGTCCTTTTCTTCAACAAGAACTGGAAGGTTACCATTTAACGCTGCTTCGATCTCGCCTCTGTCTTCTCTCAGTTCAGGAGGAATAAGTGGCATACCGAAAATCTCATACACTTCTTCCTCTGTTTTCCCAGCAATTTTCCTATCTTCTCTGAAAACCCCGTATTCATTAATCTTCAGCCCCTTCTCTTTTGCGATGGTTCTGAGCTTTATATTGTGTTCTTTTGAACCTGTAAAATATTGAAGGGCAGCACCATATGAGTCAGGAGCCACCACCCTTATATCTACCTGGAGAAGGCTATCTTTTACTATTATTGAACCCTTTGTTTCACCTTCAGAAATGACAGATCGTCTTCCCGGATATTCCACAAATCTTTCTATAACCTTCTTTGTATCTTCGGCTGTGCATAGAATATCAATATCTCCTATGGTTTCTTTCATTCTTCTCAATGAACCACAGGGAGAAATGTTAATACAAACGTTTTTCATATATTCCACAATGGAGGTAACAATTGGCAGCGCTATACCAAGAGAAATTCTGTTACTGGTTTTTTTTGATAGATAAATTTCAATACCCTTTTTAATGTTTTCAATCTTTTTCTCGCCCATGCCAGGTAGTTTCATTACTTCTTCTTTTTCGAGTATTCTTTTTAAATCATCAAGGGTTTTTATCTTAAATCTGTCATAGAGAAGTTTCAAGGTTTTTGGTCCAAGGTTGGGAATTTTCATCATTTCAATAAAGCTACCGGGTATCTCAGAAAGAAGGTTCTTATATTTTGAGATAGAGCCTGTTTTTAAATATTCTTCAATATGTTGGGCAATGTTCTTTCCGATGCCAGGAATTTCTGAAAGTTGATTGTTTTTGTAAAGCTGCTCAATATCCTGGGGCATTTCCCGAATAGCCCTTGCCGCCTTTCTATATGCACTGACCTTAAAAACATTTTCACCGATAAACTCAAGAACATCAGCAATTTCATCAAAAAGGTCAGAAATTTCAGTGTTTTTCATGGTTTGCCAACAGGCATAATATACACAACATCTCCCTTTACTCCTAAAACCTTTGCCACACTTTCATCGTCAAAGGCACCAACCATACATGTTGCAAGTTCAAGAGTCTCAACCTGCAGAGAGACATTTTGTCCAATATGACCTGCATCAAGATATACATATCTTTCACCTCTTTTCCCGTAATAGGAAGTCGTCCTTTGAAACTGAGCAACCAGGATAATTATGGCGGGTGCTTCGGCTATGAAGGATTGGCCAAAAGATGCTTGAGCAATATGCCTTCTGATATCACCGGTACTGATAAGCATAAGGGTATGGTTTTTTCCGTCATACAGATAAAGACCACTTTCAAGATCTTTTATAAGTCCAGCAACAAGATAGACATCAAATGGATATGTGGCACCAGCAGATGGTACAGTTTTCTTTCCATATGCATTTTTACCATATGCAGCCCACAGAATTTGTGATATTTCATGGATTACAAGAGGTGTTTTCTTAAAAGATCTTGTTGAATGTCTTTTGTAGATAGATTCTTCAAGGGATATAGTGCCCCGGATTTGTGGTTGAGGTAGTTTGATAAATTTTTCCATAAGAAAATTTTACAATTGATTTTTACTTTAATGCAAATATTCCGCAAGAATTGTTGCCTGATCATGTGGTTCAAGAAAATCTAAGATTTGTTTCATTTCATCAACAGGTAGTGGAAGGGTTTTTTCAGAAAGAACCTCATCTGGAATATTGTACGCAATCTCAGGAACATTGATAAAATCTGTCAATTTTTTTTCATTAAAATAGGGTCTTGAAACAAAGAAGATCAACAGGACAGCCAGAAACCCAAAACCAACTTGTAATTTTCTTGTAAAAATCTGATGTCGGTATCTTTCCTGCGCTTTTGTTATAATCATCTGGTACCTTGTATTCCAGAATGAGTGATCATATTCAGGAATCTTTATATTTTTTGCCGAAGTTATTATTTCGTTTATTGCTTCAGATTCTTTTTTGCATTTATCACAACCTTTAATATGCTGCTGGATAATGTGATACTGTGCTTCGGACAGTGTTCCGTCAAGGAATTCAACAATTTTCTTTCTAACTTCTTCACATTTCATTTTTTTCCATCTCCTTCATAATATTTTTTAATTTTTCAACTGCCTGAAAAAATGTTGCTTTCGCTGTCCCAACCTTTATTTTCATGATTCTGGAAATTTCTTCATATGAAAGTTCTTCATATATTCTGAGATTAAAAACAGTTCTTTGCTTAAGAGTTAGATGCTCAACAGCCCTCTGAAGATTTTGTTTTCTCTGGTTTTCCAGGTTTTCAAATTCGTTAATACTGTTGCTTACAAACCTGACCTGATTTTCATCATTTTTAAATATTTCATTTTCAGAAACAAAAGTAACTTTTTTTCTTCTTCTGAAATGGTCATAGCACAGATTCATTACAATTCTATACATCCATGTCTGTATATTGGACTGTTTTCTGAATCTATCCAGATTACTGTAGATTCTTATAAATGCTTCCTGTACAATGTCAAGAGCATCCGCATCGTTCTTTACCATTCTGAATGCAGTTCTGTATAACATTGGTGCATACTTTTTGTAAAGATCTTCGAAATCTGTATCTTTTTTTTTCATGTATTAGACGTATACTTTAATTTTTGTTTTAGCTTTCTTTCACCTTTACCGATTCTCTTTATTATGATATACTACAATGAAAAGGAGGAAATGTCATGCCAGGTAAAAAAAAGAAGCCAACGGTTCTTAAAAGACAGAGACAGGAGCAAAAAAGAAGAATAAGGAATAAACAAATAATCGCAAAGATAAAGGCACTGATTAAAAGGGTTAAAAAACAGATTCTTGACGGTCAGGAATACAGAGCCGACTTGAATGCGGCCATAAAAGAAATAGATAAAGCCGTATCTAAAGGAGTATTTCATAAAAATACTGCTGCAAGGAAAAAAAGCAGATTGATGAAAACAGTAAACAAGTTAACCACGAATATCAAGCAAGTTTAATAACAGAGTTTCCCAGCCGGGTTCATACGAAAGTTTGCCTGATTTAAGTTTAAAATCAATTTCCATGAGTTGTTCCATCTTTTTAACAAATTCTTCCTGGGATATGATTTTTTGCATAAGCAGATTCTCTAAATATCTGCTTATTATTCCGATGATACCGGCAAATTCATAGGGATTTTCTTTTAAAAAGCGGGACATCTCATAAATATCCCAGGCGTTCATTTTTCTCTGCCAGGATTTCTTGTAGATTTTTCTAAAAAGATTTTCAACATCTTCAATATATTCAATCTCATAATTCTGAGGTTTTGTTTTTACAGAAAGGCCTTCAAAAATTACAAAGACATTTCCTGACATTCTGCCCAATGCAGGGAATATCACATTTTCCCATATTTTTTTTTCTATCTCTTCAATCTGGTGAACAATTATAACCTTTCCCTCTACAAAAAGGGAATTTTCAAAGATTTCATCAGCAAATGTATCAGGATTGAACTCGCCACCATAGTACCTTTTTACTTCAATGTTTGGGTATTTTCTGGAAATTTCCTGAAGTGTCTGTTCAATTCTTTCTGATGTGATATTATGTGGACCAACAAAAAATCTGACATTATTTTTCATCTGAATTGATAAGATGGAAAAAGATATCCTGTGAAATTTTTTTTGTGATGTCATCCAGAAGCAGGTCTGTTTTCAGTTTTTCTGATAATTCCATGAAATAAACCTGAACAATATCTTTTTTCTGCGTAGTACCATTTTTTGTAATTTCCACAGAAACTTTTACTTTATACGAAGCCATTACTATACTATCTGACTCAGAGATGAACTCTGGATTTCTTGTAAATTCTTGAATTTTCCCCCGGACAAAGATATCTGCCTCATTCCTTCTGGAGACAGTTATAAACCCAGGGGATTGTGCTAATGTTTTTTTGAGATTCTTCAACAGATACAGGTCAATTTCTGGCTGGAGTGTATGATTGGAAAAAGGTTCAATGTACACTGTTTTTTCATCTGGTTTTATCATATGGTAACCACAACCAGCAATAAAGAAAATAGTAAAAAGATTAGTTGTTATCAGAAGGACATTTTTTTGCATATTCTGTTTCTGGATAGAGATTTGTTATCTTTCTGTAATAAATCTCTGCACTTTTTTTGTGGCCATTTTTTTGATATATCTGAGCAATATTGAATAATCTTTTAGCTATTTCATTTCTCAGCTCTGTTTTCTTTTTTTTCAAGGATTCCGCATAAGGACTTGTAGGAAAATCAGATATGAAAATTTCTATGTTTTTTTCAATGCTGGAAAATTTTGAAACATCTGTACTTCCCTCAGGAATATTTTTTATTTCATACATCAACATTTCATATCGTGCTTTTTCCTCCCATTTTGTGGAAGGAAAATCTTTAATCACCTGCTCATACAATTTTATTGCCTTTTCCATTTCTCCACTTTTAGCGTATTTTGAAGCAAGCTGGAATATTACAGTTGGAGTATCAGGATTGAAAGGGTCTGATTCAATCGTTCTTTCAATTGCTTCATACTTTTTTGAAGGGTCTTTCAGCTTATCAATCAATTTTAACTGTTTTTTTTGCAATAATTCCATTGAGATTTCTCTCTGCATTTTTAAAACCTGTTCAATCTCGGGATATTCAGGATATCTCCTTATTATTTCATCCAGTTTTTTGAATGCTTCATCCTTATCACCGGTTCTTAAATAAATTTTTGCAGATTCAAAAAGGGCTTTGGGAGCATAAGGGGAAAGCGGATAATGTTTAACAAGTTTTGAGTATTCTCTCAGGGCTATCTCGTAGTTTTGCGATATTCTAAAAGAGTCAGCGTATTCCCATTGTTCTTTATCAGTATCCTTTACGGCATATTTTGGATTTATCCATTTTCCCGTCTGTGGAGTCCATTCCCAGTAGCCATAAAGTAAAGTTTTGCTAACTATTAGAAATACAGTTACTACCCGTATTGACTTCTGTTTCATATATCACCCCAGATATTTTCTATGGAAAACTCTTCTTCTGTCAACACTAAAACAGTACTTCTCTTTTTTTCTCATGAGAGATGTACATTGCTTCAAGAATTTTTATAACTTCAAGAGATTCTTCAGGTTTTACAAGTACTTCTTTCCCTGTTTTTACACATTCAAGAAATTCCTTGATCTCTATATGATGAGAAGGTTCGTTTTCCTGGACAATCGGAGTAAGAGTTGAATCTTTATGCATGCCGTTTAGTTCAGAAAATAATTTCATTTCAGGCCATATAATCCCGGCTTTTGTGCCATAAAGATATGCAGACCAGTTTGATGGAAGATTTGAAAGAAAGCTGCAGGTAAGGTTAAGTGCTCTGCCGTCTTTAAAAAGAACAAACCCGGCAGCAAAGTCCTCGACCTCATATTTTTCTGTGTCCCATTGTCCCCATGCGCCTGTAATTCCTTTATTTTTTGCCAGTTTTGTAAACATTACTCCTTTAACAGAATGAACCTTTGGGCATCCCATAAACCAGTAAGCAATATCAAGGATGTGAACACCTATATCAAACATAGGTCCGCCGCCTGATAGCTCTTTTTTTATGAAGGTATCCGCTGCAGGAAGTTCTCTTCTTCTTAACGCATAGCACTGGGCGAAATAAATTTCTCCAAGTTCTCCGTTATCAATAATCTTTTTTGTCATTTTTCCTGCATAGGAAAACCTGTTATTTTGTGCCGCCATCAACTTTCTCTTGTTTTCTTTTGCCGCTTGAATCATTTTTTCAACATGAATGCTCTTTATCGCAAGTGGTTTTTCGCATAATACATGTTTGCCACTTTTCAAAGCCGCAATCGTGACAGGATAATGAAAAGAATTTGGTGTACAAACATCAATAATATCAATCTCTTCTATTTCTATCAAATTTTTGTAATCCCTGACAGCCACAGGTATTTCATACTTTTTGCTTACTGTTTCAATGACTGATGCGTTTGTATCAGCAATTCCAAAAACAATGACATCATTTAATTTTTTCCATCCTTCAATGTGGTATCTGCCGATTCCACCAGCACCAACCACTCCAACAAGATACTTGCCATTTTTCATTTCTTCCTCCTGTTATTCAAGAATAATTCTTGCATCAACCATCACCACACCCTTGCCTTTTTCCTTTACAGTGAGAGGGTTTATGTCAAGTTCTTTTATTTCAGGAAAATCTTCACATAATCTTGATATCTTTACAATTGTATCCGCAATAGCATCAATGTCTGCTTCTGGAAGATTTCTAAAACCTGTCAGAAGCTTGTAACTTTTGACCTCTTTTATCATTTCAAGCGCCTCCTGCTTGTCCACAGGAACAATTCCGAATGTGACATCCTTTAATACCTCTACGAAAATTCCGCCAAGTCCAAACATAAGCAGGTGGCCGAACTGGATATCTTTTTTAACCCCGATAATGACTTCCTGTACACCTTTGACCATTTCCTGTATTTCAATCCCTTCAATCCTTGCAGAGGGCATATACTCTTTTACAGATTTAATAATCTCATTGAAAGCCTTTTCCATTTCTGTATCGCTCATTATATTAATCTTTACTCCACCAGATTCGGTCTTGTGAAGAATATCAGGACTGACTATTTTTGCAGCCACAGGATAACCAATTCTTCTTGCATTATTTACGGCCTCGTCTACTTTTTTCGCAAGATATCTTTTTGGACCTCTTATTCCATAGGAGGCAAAAATTTCTCTTGCCTGATAATCTGTCAAATTCTTGTTTTCTGATTTTCTTGCTTCCTGAAAGATCTTTGAAACAATGTTTTTATTTACAATTATTTCTTCTGTTTTTGTTCCTTTCTTTCGGTCGAGAAATCTTGTATAATCCACCATTCTTCTCAATGACCTGACCGCCCTTTCGGGGAAATCGTAATTTGGGATTCTGCTCTGTTTCAGGAAGTTAATTGCATCCTCAACTGATACTCCACCCATAAAACTTGTTATAACGGTTTTTTTATATTCACTGTTGTTTTCAACGACCACATGCGCAATATCAAGAGGTCTTGTCATTGTCTGCGGGGTTACTATAACAAGGATACCATCGACACAATTTTCATTCATCACATTTTCAAGTGCTATCTTGTACTCCTGTTCAGTTGCATCACCAAGTACATCAACTGGATTGTGGGTATTTGCTGCAGGTGGAAGGTTCTTTTTAAGAGTATCCATTGTTTCATTTGAAAAAGTTGCCATTTTTAGACCATGTTTTTCAACTGCATCTGTTGCAAGTACTGCTGGACCTCCTGCGTTAGTAACAATAGCAATTTTATCTCCTTTGATCAATGGTTGATAGGCAAACACCAGAGAAAGATCAAATAGTTCCTCCATATTTGAAACCTGCAGTACCCCTGCTTTTTTGAATGCGGCTGCATATGCTTCTGCCATTCCTGCAAGACTTCCGGTATGAGAGGAAGCAGCTTTTGAACCCGAACCTGTAAGTCCTGCTTTTATTGCGATTACTGGTTTTTTTAATGTGACCTTAGAAACCCTGTCAATAAAATCTCTGCCATCTTTTACGCCTTCAACATAGAATAAAATAACCCTGGTTTTTTCATCGACAGCGCACGATTCTATCAGTTCACTTTCAGAAACATCAGCCATATTTCCGATACTGACAATTCTTGAAAAGCCAATTTTTTGCTTCGTTGACCAGTCAAGAATAGCTGTAATGAGTGCACCTGACTGGGAGATAAAGGCAATACTTCCTTTTTCTGGCATTACAGGAGCAAAGGAAACATTCAAGTTAGAGTATGTATCAATGATGCCAAGGCAGTTTGGACCGATGATACGACAGCCATACTTTTTAGCTGCTTCAATAAGTTCCTGTTCTCTTTTCTTGCCTTCCAAACCGCTTTCCTTGAAACCGGCACTTATCACGACTGCTGCTTTTGTACCTTTTTTGCCGCATTCTTCGATAACAGAAGCAACAATTTTAGCCGGAACAACTATTACTGCAAGTTCAGGGACATCAGGTATGCTTGAAATATCAGGGTAACACTTCAAGCCAGAGATTTCAGTGGCTTTAGGATTTACCGGATAAATTTTACCCTGATACCGGCCTAATATGATATTGCTGAGAATCTGCCAACCGAGCTTGCCTGGTTCACGTGATGCACCAACGACTGCAACAGATTCTGGCGAGAAAAATCCTTCAAACATCTTGGCCCCCGCTAAAAAAGGAAAAGTTTTCCAGTTATTTTATCACTTTCAAAAAATAAAACAACATCCATTATTTTCCTTTATTACTGGTGGTACTGTAAGGAGTAATAGATTATTATTTATGTCTTCCCTTTAGTCCAATTTTTTCAACTGGTATCTGCTTGAATCCTATTTTGAAGGCAGGAGAATTTTTCTTCAATTTCAAAAATGGCGGTGAATAATTTATAAACATCGGTTCAATTTCAACAAGATTATCGACAAGTTGTGGATTTCCCCTGTCAATAAATCTTCCACATTTATAAACAATGTTTCTTATAAGGACATTGGGTCTTGTGTCCTGAAGGATATTGACAAGCCATGGATATTTTGAAAGATATGGTTCTTTTCTCACATCTATTTCTCCAAATAATCTTTGATTGTAAGGTGGTTTTGTCCAGAAATCAAGCCACACCTTCTCATTCCATGGAGATTCATTGTACGCCTGTTCACATTCAATAAAAATGTTATTTTCAATCACATTGTATCTTCCGCCATGTATAAAAACAGCACCAAAGTTTCCGTTTCCAGGTTTACATGCCCTGTAAAAGATATTACCATAGACAATGTTTCCACAATGTCCGTCGTCAAAATATACACTGGCAACCCCATGGCCCGAAATCTTTCCAATATCATGAAAATAATTGTACCTGATAATGTTTCCCTGCATTGAAGGATCTCTTCCACTGTATATTGCGCCTGCATCGTTTGTTTCGAGAACAACATTATGAATTTCATTAAATTCAATGATGTTTTCATTTCCAGACCAGCCTATTGCCATATGGGGTGCGTCATGGATTAAATTATTAGCCACACGATTGCCAACGCCATTGATCTGTATGGCAGGTCTATAAATTCTCAACCAGAGAGAAAAATCGTGAATGTGGTTATTACTTATCTCGTTATCTCCTGATTCAAGTGTTCTTCTATCTCCACCTTCCAGGTATATTCCACCCTCACCAATGTTATAAATGTCGCATCTTTCTATTTTGGAATGTGTTATGTGGTTTGCCCTTATTGCCCAGCCCCCAAGGTTTCTAAAAATGCAATTTTCAATAAGGATATTAGTACTATCAGTGACCAGCAACGCCTCTTTTCTTGAGTTTTCGAAAACAAGGCCTTCAATCGTTATATTTGAACAACCATTAATTTCTATGAACGGCTGATTGTTTACTGGAACAATAGCTTCACCTTTATCAATATCTGCTGGTGGATAAAAATAGATATCACCGGTTTCTCTGTCAAGATACCATTCACCAGGTTTAGTTATTTCGCTTAGTGCATCGTAGATAAAATACATGGCTCCTTTTTTATAACCGTATGCGTGAGAGTCAGGGTTTTTTATGGAAAGAATGCATGATTCAGAATCAACAGATTCAATATCCATATACTGTGCTGCCCATTCATAGAACCAGTACCCATAAGCTTTCAGAAACTTTTCCTGTTTCCATTTTTCCATCTTTTCCTTACCTGCATCACAATAGAATTTACCCTTATCTGTTATATCACCGGTCAAGGCAAAACCTTCATCAGGCCATCTTGCAATCTGCATTGGTTTTCCGTTGAAATAAAGTTGCATCTGGGAGCCTGAACTTACTGCCCATGATGGTTGATAAAAATCTCCGAAATCAGTAATCCCGATTTCTTTAAGATTTGCTTTAAAAACTTTGTCTCTGACATTTTCATTCAACTTATTCAATATACCATTGTCTTTAATCTTTTCCCATCTCCCTATCTTTTGCCCGCCTGTAATTATTACATGCCCTTCCTTACCTTTTATAGCCACATTACCAAGCGAATTAATCTGAATTTTATCGAATACATCATAAGTACCCTGCATTATTTCAATGATTACAGAAGATTGCTTTTGTTTTTTTGCCTCATCTATTGCCCTCTGAATTGTCAGAAAAGGACCATCTGTACGAGTTAAATTGGGCTTTGAAAATTTACCCGACCAGTTATCGTTCCCGAGTTTAGATACATAAAATTTCATAACCGACTCCTGTGGGAATAAACACGTGCATAAAATTGCTGTTGTAAGAAAAACTTTGAAAATTTTCACATTTCCAATTTTATCATTGTGTTATTATACAGAAAAGGCTTCGTTCTTGACAAAACCTGAATATAAGATTGCAATAAAACACATACACTTACCATAAAAAGGAGGTGAGAAAAAATGAGGAAAGGTTTTACACTGATTGAACTGCTTGTTGTTATAGCAATTGTAGCAATACTTTCTGTGATTCTTCTGCCCGCCATTTCAAAAGCACGTGAACAGGCAAGAAGGCAGTGTGTGCAAGCAATCTTAAACAGGCATACCTATGCCTCTATCTCTATGCAGAGGACTTTCAGGGATGGGGAATTCCGATGATAGACAATGAAGAACCTTATCAGGTTAACTACAATATGACACGATTATGAAAAGTTATTTCCCGAATCTTCAGATATTCAGGTGTCCCTCAACCGAAAAAAGGCATACTGCAGCAGGAAGATATACAGGTGGAAGGTTACATACTTCGTATGCTGTTGGTTTTGGAACAGGTACATTTTACACTGCAGGATACACAATATGGTTTGGTTACAGATTGGCAACCGGTCAGGCGGATACAACAGAAGCAAGCAATGTAAGGCTACCATGTCCCAACATAAATTTTTGTGGTAAAGTGGTAAGAGACCCCCAGTTTGGTACCTCTCATTATGTGAGGAAGCCTTCACAGCAGGTATGTATGGTGGATATGTGGAGTACTACAGGTGTGTGGGATTCACCCAATAACTGGAGAGTTTCTCATAGCGATGGAATAAATCAGCTTTATATGGATGGCCATGTGGAATTTCATAAAGGTAATCAACTGGCTCAGACACTGCCATTGTACAAATTCTGGTGCGCAAGGTAGCTTTTGAAAGGAGATAAATATGTTTCTTCCTACAAGGAAGGGGTGGGTTTTTGTTTTTTCTTTATTTGCCTGTATCTCAGCTTTTTCAGCTCCGCTTGATAATATTATCGTAATTGAGGCAGAAAACTGTGCTGATGAAGCAGGCCTTCCTGTCACAGGCCCAAAGGGTACCACAAGCACTAAGGTGTTTTTCGTCAGCAATCCTTCTGCAAGTGGTTCTGGATTTATCAGTTCATATCCTTCACCATTCAGGGTCTATCAAAATCTTTCTCAACCAGCCATTGCGCAAACAGAAATAGATATTCCGATTTCAGGAAAATGGTTCATTCATGTGCGGTACTTTGTTACTCCTGAAAATATAAGAAAACTTCTATCTTCTCAAAAACCACCAGGTCATTTCAGGTACTTTTCGCCGTTCAAGATTTCCATTGGAAATAAAGAATTTGTCTGTGGCACAGACCAGTCGCCTGGTGAAGAATTCAGATGGGAAACCTTTGAGACAAATCTGAGTGCTGGTAAAATTCCGGGTGAGATTTGTAATGGATAATCTTTCAGGTCCCGACTGCATAGTTCTGACCCAGGAACCAGATTATAAGCCACAACCATCTGATTACGAAGGACCTTTGTGGTTCAGGTTTAAAGTTTCAAAGGCACCTGACAGCCAATTTTTTATCTATTGCAGGCTCCATTTCAATCCATATGAAGTTAAAGGTCCTGTTAATTTAGGTTGGTTGTTTAAGGATAAGGTTGTAACAACCAATGAAGAAAGTTCAGAATTACAAAAGGATAGTTCTCAGTTATTGACTCTGAATCAGTGGTCACCATGGATAAAATCAGTGAATCCAAAACGAGCATTCTGTTCAATGCATGCGATGGTTATGCCATCAAATATGAAGCTATTTCCTGATGCGAGAAGGGCAGGCTTGAATAATCTTGAAATTAGTTTCCAGGCAGCAACAAGGCCAGATGAAAAATTTATTATTCATCAAACAACAGAGAGTACAGGTCCTGTCAGAGGCCTTTATATACTTATGCCACATGAACCAGGTCTTTCAGGAATGAAAAAATGGACAAAGTCCTTTACTAAGTGGGCAGAAGAAAGACTGAATCTTGTAAAGCAAACAGGCGCAAAGAGCAAGGAAGGACCTAATACAATTCAGGTCTATACCGATGCAAGAGCAAATGTTTATAGGGATGTTGATGCAATAATTGAAAGTTGTAAACTTGCGGGTTTTAATGGTTTTGACCTTGAGCAGAATATCATTAGTGAAACCGAGCAATTCTTGCTGACGAACCAAATCCGCAACCACATTTTCTTTTGATTTTGATAAATCATATTCCGGTCTTGAAAAGCATATTTTCACGAATTTTTGAAAACAAATAACCTGACACCGGAATTTTTTGGAAAGAAAAACTGGGAAGAGGTTGAAGCAACTGGTATAGCAACAAGAACAAGTCCAATTATTGATAATATTCTCAGGAATTTTGGAGTTGAAATAGAATGGGTTCAGCCTTCAAAATCAAAAGACGAGGATGAAGAAGTTTCAAGGGTTATTCAACCTGAAAATGTTGAAGATGCCGCAAAAAAACAGGAGGAGAAAAAAGAAAATCTGCGTCGAGTAAAAGTCCAAATCCGAACTAATTTACAGGATGCGACACCTGAGGAGAAACGGCTATATTGCTGGACTCAAAAATTCAGGAGTTATTATACAAGGCAGATTTATGGCACAGGAACAAAGGTTGTAAAGGACCTGGCAGAAAAAGGGTTTTTCAAAAAAGATATTAAAATAAGCCCGAATTTCCAGGCAGCACCAATGATGGAAACAAGGATGTGGGATGGTGCTCTTAATCTTTTTGAATGGGCAACAAACAATACAACAAATTTCTTACTCTGCGAGGACTGGATCCATGATCCCTATCGTGTAGCATTTGGATTTTCTCTATTAAATGCTGCAGCAAGAAAAAATAAACAGGGACTTGGTTATCTTATTGTTGTTGATAGAAACTTCAGAACAAGATACCTTACTGGACTTGCAAACGGTGTGGTGTTATTTATTGACTACTCCTATGGACCTACGATTACAAAGGGTCCTGCATGGGCAAGCAGTCC
>JAOAAW010000019.1 GCA_026418655.1 bacterium
ACAATAAGTGGTGCTGTGGATGCGAAATGTGATGCATCTCGTGTTATTCTGAAGCCTGCACCAAAAGGTCACGGTCTTGTTGCTGGGAAAACAATGAGAGCATTTCTTGAGGTTCTTGGTGTAAGGGATGCAGTGTGTAAGGTGATAGGGTCGACAAGTGCTATAAATGTTCTAAACGCAACTTACAAAGCTTTAAGGTTCTTAGAAGCAAAGGAGCGAAAAAGTGCTGAAAGTACATAATCTTAGACCTACAAAAGGTAGCAAACACAAAAAAAAGATAGTTGGCAGAGGTCATGGTTCAGGTCATGGTCAGCAATCAACACGGGGGCATAAAGGACACAAATCAAGGTCTGGTTATCACCTTACAGGTAATTTTGAAGGCGGACAGATGCCACTTATAAGACGTATTCCAAAGCGAGGTTTTAATCGGGTTTCACCCGAAACTATCAAAGAAATTAACATAGGAACCTTAAATTCTAAATTTAATGATGGTGATACTGTGAATATTGAATCCTTGGTACATAAGGGAATTATCAAAAAAAAGGATGTTCTGGTGAAAATACTGGGTGAAGGTAAAATTGATAAAAAACTTGAAGTCCACGCCCATGCTTTTTCAGAGAGGGCAAGAAACTTAATTGAAAAAGCTGGGGGACATGTATTTATTTTAAAAAGATGATTACAGCATTTAAAGATACTTTGAAAGTGCCGGATTTGAAGCGCAAAATACTTGTTGTTATGGCGCTTTTGACTGTATACAGGTTTGGATGTTATATACCGGTTCCAGGTATAAATGGTAAGGCTCTAGCATCGTTTTTTGATCGGATACCAGGAACTTTATTTGGTATTGCAGACCTATTTGCTGGTGGTGCACTGAGTAATGCAACAATTTTTGCACTTGGTATTATGCCTTATATCAGTGTTTCAATTATCCTTCAATTACTGGCTTCTATTTTTCCATATTTTGAACAGATGTTGAGAAGTGGAGTAGAAGGCAGGCGCAAGCTAACCTTGTGGACAAGATACGGTACAGTTATTCTATGCTTATTTCAAGGGTTTGCTGTCAGTGTATGGCTTGAAAATCCCGCACACTTTGAAGGTGTTGTAATGGTGAATAATCCTGGCTGGCTTTTTAAGTTAACCACTGTTTTAACACTCACAACCGGAACTGTTTTTCTGATGTGGCTGGGTGAACAGATAACAGAAAAAGGAATTGGAAATGGGATTTCCTTGATCATTACTGCTAGTATCCTTTCACGTATGCCTGTTGCTGTTCATCAGACTGCTCAGCTTACGAGTGCTGGAGAATTAAATCCAGGATTAATTGTTTTGATGTGTGGTTTAGTTTTTGTTGTTGTTGGTGCAGCAATAATGCTTAATGAAGGTGAAAGGAGAATTCCTGTTCAATATGCGAAAAGGGTTGTTGGAAGAAGGGTTTATGGGGGGCAGACAACATACTTACCGATTAAACTGAATCCCGGTGGGGTACTGCCACTCATTTTTGCGGTATCATTTCTTACATTTCCATCAACTGTTTTGAGATTTGCAAATAATCCATTCTTACAAAAGCTTGCACATGTTTTGAATCCCTCTTCAGGTGCTGGAATGATATTGTATGCGTTACTGATAATTGGCTTTTCTTATTTTTACGCCAGTGTAATTTTCAATCCCGACCATATTTCAGAAGATTTAAAGAAGTACGGTGGATTTGTTGCTGGCATTAGACCGGGAAAAGCTACGGGTGAATACCTTGAAAGGATATTAGGACGGCTTACACTTCCAGGGTCTTTAATGTTAACTGTAATTGCCATATTTCCTTACATCATAATGCATATTTTCAGGATTCCATATCTTATTGCAAGTATGTTTGGTGGGATTGGACTTTTGATTGTCGTTTCAGTTATTCTTGAAACTTTACGACAGATTGAAGCTCATCTTATTATGCGTCATTATGAAGGTTTTCTCAAGAAGGTGCGGACGAGATGAGATTCATTATTCTATTTGGTCCTCCTGGTATAGGAAAGGGAACCATAGGTAAAGTTTTGAGTGAAAAGTGGAACTATCCAATTATTTCAACTGGAGATGTACTTAGGGAAAATGTCAAGAAGGGTACCCCAGCTGGATTGAAGGCTGAATTTTTCATGAAAAAAGGGGAACTTGTTCCTGATGAATTAGTGTTTGAAACACTATGTGAGAGGATTAAGAAAGAAAGATCTACAGAAGGTATATTGATTGATGGATTTCCGAGAAACATTAAGCAGGCACATATGCTTGATGGAATTTTTGCAAATAATGATAGGATAATATTGATGAATTTTATATCTTCCGATGATGTGTTGATAGAACGGTTGTCATTGAGAAGAATATGTAAAAACTGTGGGGCAATTTATCATCTTAAAAATATTCCACCGAAAAAGAATGGCAGATGTGATGTTTGTGATGGTGAATTAATACAGAGAAATGATGATAGACCAGAGGTCATTGCAAGAAGGCTTGAAATTTTTCGCAATGAAACCAGACCATTACTTGACTACTACTCAAAAAAACATAGAGTGATAACAGTAGATGCGAATGGCAGTTTAGAAGAGATTATTAAAAGGATAGAGGAAATAGATCTGTGGGAGTGAAGAGTTCCGAGGAAATAAGAAAAATAAGAAAAGCAGGGAAAATTTGTAAAAAGATACTTCTTGAAATAGTAAATAATTTAAAAGAAGGCATGACAACTATTGAAATTGCAAAATTTGCGGAATATTTAATGGAAAAAGAAAAAGTAAAATCAGCATTTTACGGATATAGGGGATTCCCAGCGACAATCTGTATATCCATAAATGAAGAAGTTGTTCACGGGATTCCTTCGCAAAGAACTATAAGAGTAGGTGATATTATTTCGCTGGATGTGGGGATCATAAAGGATGGATATATAGGTGATTGTGCATTAACCTGTGGTGTGGGTATTGTTAGTAAGGAAAAACAGAGATTGATTGAAGTCACTAAAAAAGCACTGGAAATAGGAATTTTGAATACAAAAGCAGGTACAACAACAGGTGATATCGGATGGGCAATTCAATCATATGTCGAAAAAAATGGGTTCAATGTCGTTAGAGATTTTGCAGGACACGGTGTTGGTAGGCACTTACACGAACCACCTGATGTTCCAAACTTCGGTCAACCGGGTAAAGGTTATCAATTGAAAGAAAATATGGTTATAGCAATTGAACCAATGGTGAATATGGGAAAATCGGATTTAAGGGTTCTTTCGGATGGATGGACTGTTGTTACTGCTGATGGATTACCATCAGCTCACTTTGAAGAAACTGTTGTGATAACTGATAATGGCTGTGAAATTTTAACGGTTTCTGCGTAATGGAAAAGAAAACTGACAAAATTACTCTGACAGGAACGATAAACAAAGCTCTTCCAGGAACATGTTTTATTGTTGACCTAGAAAATGGAATGCAGGTTACTGCACATTTGTGTGGTAAGATGCGATTGAACTATATTAAGATTATTCCGGGAGACAAAGTTGTTGTAGAAATTTCACCATACGATATTACAAAAGGTAGGATTATAAAAAGGCTATAGGAGGAAAAATGAAGGTTAGGGCATCTGTTAAAAAAATATGTCCACAGTGTAAGATTATTAAACGAAAAGGATCCATAATGGTGATTTGCAAAAATCCCCAGGATGGACCAAAGCATAAACAGAAACAGGGATGAGGAGGTACAGAAATGGCTCGTATTCTTGGGGTTGAAATTCCAAATGAAAAAAAGGTTCTGATTGGGCTTACGTATATATTTGGTATTGGAAAGGCTATTGCAGAAAGAGTTATAAAAGCAACCGGTATTAATCCGGATAAAAGGGTTAAGGACCTAACGGAAGAAGAAATTGGTAAGATTTCTGGTTTTATTCAGCAGAATTTTAAGATCGAAGGAGATTTAAGAAGAGAATATAGCAGCAATATCAGTAGATTGATTGAAATTGGCTGCTATCGAGGTCTTAGACATAAAAGGTCATTGCCGGTAAGAGGACAAAGGACAAGAACTAATGCAAGAACAAGAAAAGGACCAAGAAAAACTGTAGGTGTTATAAGAGACAAAGCGGCAAGAAAGGCGATAAAATCTAAACTTAGAGAAGGTGATGAAAAGTGAGAAATCGGATAAGGAGAAAAAATGGCTGAAAAAGCAAAAAAGAAATATATAAAGAAAAAGAAAAAACATGTAACCATTCAGAGAGGTATTGCACATATAAAAGCAACTTTTAATAATACGACAATTACTATCACGGACCTTGAGGGCAGAGTAATAGCGTGGTCAAGCGCTGGAGTCGTTGGTTTTAAAGGAACAAGAAAAGGAACACCATTTGCAGCTCAGTTAATTGCGGAGAATGTAGCAAAAAAAGTGCAGAATCTTGTGAATATGAAAGATGTGGAAGTCAGGGTAAAGGGACCAGGTCCTGGTAGAGAAACAGCAATCAGGGCACTCCAGACAGCAGGATTGAATATAACTGCAATAAGAGATGTTACACCGATTCCTCACAATGGTTGCAGGCCACCAAAAAGAAGAAAGGTGTAAAAAAGGAGTCATCAATGGCAAAAATTACCAAACCATTATGCAGGATTTGCAGACGGAATGCAGAAAAACTGTATCTTAAAGGCAGAAGATGTGAAAGTGACAAATGTCCACTGGATCCGCGCAGACAACGCAAGAGTTTAACTGTCGCGAAAACATCTGAGTATGGAATGCAGTTGAGAGAAAAAAATAAAGTTAAAGCATATTATGGGGTACTTGAAAGGCAATTCAGAAGGTATTTTTCAATTGCAAAAAAGGCAAAAGGTGTTACTGGCGAAGTATTATTAAGACTTCTTGAGTGTCGCTTAGATAATGTTATATACAGGTTGAACTGGGTATTTTCCAGGAGAATGGCAAGACAGGCAATAACGCATGGTCATATTTACGTGAATGGAAAAAGAGTTAATCGGCCATCTTATCAGGTGAAAATAGGTGATGAAATCAGTATTGGAGAAAATTCAAAATATATTGAGATAGCAAAGCAAGCGAAAGAAATAGGAAGAATGGTTCCTGTTCCCTTATGGTTGGAGTCCTCAGAAATAGAAATGAAGGCGAAGGTGGTGAGATATCCAACAAGAGATGAAATAAGCATTCCAGTGGACGAACATCTTATTATTAACTTCTATTCAAAGTGAGGTGGAAATTATGGAAGAAAAAACACTTGATTTTGTTTTCCCAACCAGAATGATGTGGAATAAAGAAACGTACAGGGATAATTATGGTCAGCTTATAATTGAACCACTTGAACGCGGATACGGAGTAACCATTGGCAATACACTCAGACGGGTTTTGCTGTCTTCTGTTTCAGGAATCGCTATAACAGGAGTAAAAATTTCAGGAGTTCAACATGAATTCACAACAATTCCAGGGGTAAAAGAAGATATGACACAGATCGTTCTTAATCTGAAACAGGTAATATGCAAACCCGTGATTTCTCAATTTCCTCACAGATCATCAGTTATCATCTCTTCTATCTCTGAGATTTGTGCCAGAGATCTTATCAATGATGGAAGCGTGGAAATTCTTAATCCGGATTTACATATTGCTACGATAGATCCTTCAACCAGGCTCAGCATAGACATAGAAATTACAGAAGGAAGAGGATATCTACCAGTCGAAAAAATGAAGCTTATTAGGAAAGATATACCTGTTGACATGATTTTAATCGATGGAATATATTCACCTGTTAAAAAGGTGTCCTTTCACGTTGAAAACACAAGGGTTGGTCCACTGGTGGACTATGAAAAATTGATTATTGATATATGGACAAACGGAAGTGTATCACCTTTAGGTGCTTTGAAAACTGCAACAGAGATTCTGAATAAGCATTTTTCAATAATTGGAACAATGCAGACCGCTGGAGATACGCTGGTATCATCCGAAAAAAGTATTGAAAAAGATGTTCTTGCCTTACCTATCACAGACTTGAAACTCTCAACAAGAGTAATTAATGTCTTGCAGGCTAAAGAAATTAAAACTTTGAGAGACCTTCTCAAAATATCTCGGTTGGAATTAGAAGAAATGAAGAATCTTGGTAAAAAATCCATCCAGGAAATTGAGGAAGCTCTTGAGAAGAGGGGTTATAAACTGTCTGACACGGAGAAGTCATGAGGCATAAGAAGAAAATACGAAGGTTAGGAAGAAACAAGTCCCATAGGAAAAGCCTTTTACGGAATCTTACAATAAGTTTTTTACAGAATAAAAAACTTAAAACAACAGAAGCAAAGGCAAAACAGTTAAGAAGCATCGTGGAGAAATTGATTACCACAGGCAAAAAACAGGACATAGCCAGCATTAGAAAAATTAATTCGTATCTGAATCAGCCTGGTTCTACGAAAATTGTACTTGATATTTCACAGAAGATGAGAGACAGAAAAGGTGGTTATACCAGAATTATTAAAGTCGATCGCCGTCGGGGAGATGCCAGTAGGATGGCGATTATCCAAATAGTGGAATGATATGAAAGATACCCTTAAAATTCTTGATAAGTACGACAAAAAAGAAAATATTTATAAGTTAATTTTAAAGTACGCTGAAAAAGGACATAGTATTATTGCCAGTGGTGCAGGATCTATTTCTGATGATTCTTTGAACATTCTCAATGTTGTTCTTAAAGATTCAGATACGGTGAAAGAAACCGTAAAAACGAATCTACATGAAAGCAAGAATGAGTGAATACAGATGCCTGATTTTTGTCAAAAAATAGCATTCTTCAAAAAGATTTCTTCTATAGATGAGAATTATTCA
Source organism: bacterium (assembly GCA_026418655.1). GTDB lineage: Bacteria > Ratteibacteria > UBA8468 > B48-G9 > DTJG01 > DTJG01. Next base: position 6,813 of record JAOAAW010000019.1, read on the forward strand.
AAATCTCAATACCGGAAGATTTCAATATGAAAATTCTAGTTATAGGAAGTGGGGGTCGCGAACATGCAATATGCTGGAAGATAGCTTCTGAGGTCAGTTCTGCTACACTTTATGCACTTCCCGGTAATGGCGGAATAGGTGAAATAGCAAATCTTGTAAATATTCCATCTGATAATCTTTTGGAGATTGCATCTTTTGCAAAACAAGAAAAAATTGATTTTACGATAGTTGGACCCGAAATTCCTCTTGCTTCTGGTATCGTGGATGTTTTTCATAAGAAGAAACTGAAAATTTTTGGTCCATGCCAGAAGGCAGCTGCTCTTGAATCTTCCAAAGTATGGGCAAAAGAATTTATGAAGGAAAACAATATTCCAACCGGTAATTTTTCAGTTGCAGACAATTTTAACGATGCAAAAAGAATTGTTGAAAAAACAACATTTCCAGCAGTTATAAAGTTTGACGGACTTGCAGCCGGCAAGGGAGTTGCCATTGCTTCAGAATCTATTCATGCAATATCTTTTCTTGAGGATATTTTTGAAAAAAACATATTTTCATCCAGAGATAACAGAGTTATTATAGAAGAGTTTCTCTCGGGTGAAGAATTATCCTATTTGGTGATCACAGATGGTGAAAGCTATGTGCCTTTGTCTCCGGCAAGAGATTATAAGAAGATTTATGATGGAGACAAAGGTCCAAATACCGGTGGT
>JAOAAW010000035.1 GCA_026418655.1 bacterium
CAGTTGTTGTTGGAATGCAATGGGGAGACGAAGGTAAAGGAAAAATCATTGATACACTTGCGCCACAACATGACATAGTCGCGAGATATCAGGGCGGTGCAAATGCAGGTCATACTGTTGTATATAAAAATCAGAAATTTGTGTTTCATCTTATTCCATCGGGGCTTCTTCATAAGAACGTAATCGGAGTTCTCGGAAATGGTGTGGTGATAGATCCCGTTTCTTTTTTACAGGAACTTACAGAGCTTGAAAAACAAGGTATTGACTTCACAAACCGACTTTTTATAGCAGAAAATGCACACGTGACATTACCATATCATAAAATTCTTGACCAGATTGAAGACAAAAAAAGAGGAAGTGAAAAACTCGGTACCACAGGAAGAGGTATTGGAACTACCTACACTGATAAATATGGGAGAATTGGTGTAAGGGTTGTAGATTTTTTGAATCACGATGTGTTCTCCAGAAAACTAAGGGTGGCATTGGAACTTAAAAACTATCTATTCGAGCAATATTATAAAGAAGCAATCGTTAGAGCAGAACAACTTGAGCAGGAATATAGCAAGTACAGGGAAAGATTTAAAGAATTTGCTATTGATGTATCTGCTTATATTAACAATGCCATTGATAAAGGAAAGAAGATACTTGCAGAAGGTGCACAGGGTACTTTCCTTGATATAGACTTTGGAACTTATCCATTCGTAACAGCGTCAAACCCCATTTCCGGTGGAGCATGTACCGGATTGGGGATCAGTCCTAAAAAAATTAGCAGGATAATCGGTGTTGCAAAAGCTTATACAACGAGAGTTGGCATGGGACCCTTTCCAACAGAAATTAAGGATGAATTAAATGAAAAATTGAGAACAATTGGAAATGAATTTGGTGCAACAACTGGTAGGCCCAGAAGATGTGGATGGTTTGATGCCGTAATTGTTAAATACGCAGTGAGATTGAATGGAATAGATGAGTTAATAATCACTAAACTTGATGTTCTCTCAGGACTTAGAACTATAAAAATTGGCGTGCAATATTCCTACAATGGTTTACCCATCAACGATTATCCACTTGATACAAAAATATTTGAAAATGTTGAAGTCCACTATGAGGAAGTAGATGGATGGGACGAAAGTATCAGCACCATTGCGAGATACAGTCAGCTACCGGTAAACGCAAAAAAATACATTGAAAAAATAGAGGAACTTGTTGGAGCAAAAATTACTGCTGTATCTGTTGGCTCTTCCAGAGAACAAATTGTAAACCGCTAAAAGTTTCTTGACACCTATAGCATCTCATCTTATAATGAAGTGAACCTCTAAGAAATATATCATCGACTTCTGAGAGGAAGTTATGTTAATGGAGCAAAAATGACTGGAGCGAAGGTAATTGTTGAGTGCCTTAAAAAAGAAAGAGTTGAGGTAATCTTTGGATATCCGGGAGGAGTAGTTCTTCCACTCTGTGATGCATTGTATGACAGTGGGATTAGATTTATACTCACAAGACACGAACAGGGTGCTGCACATGCAGCTGACGGATACGCAAGGGCTTCAGGAAAAGTGGGTGTTTGTCTTGCGACATCAGGACCAGGAGCAACAAATCTTGTAACAGGCATTGCTACGGCGTATATGGATTCAATTCCTATGGTGGCTATTACGGGACAGGTTGCCACTCAACTAATTGGTAATGACGCTTTTCAAGAAGTTGACACAACTGGAATCACCAGACCAATAACAAAACACAACTATTTACTGAAAAATGTTGATCAAATCGCAAAGATATTTAAAGAAGCCTTTTACATTGCAAGAACAGGAAAACCAGGTCCTGTCCTTATTGATATTCCTGTTGATGTCCAAAAAGCAGAAACAGACTTTTATTATCCAGAAAAAATTGAAATAAGAAGCTATAAACCTGTTTATAACGGACACCCACTCCAGATAGAAAAGGCACTAACATTAATAAAGAACTCAAAGAAACCCGTTATTCTTGCCGGTGGAGGCGTTATAAGCTCCAATGGAGCTGATGAACTCAGAATATTTGCAGAAAAAACCCAGATACCTGTTGCGCTTACACTTATGGGACTGGGTAGTTTCCCGACCGAACACCCACTCCATCTAGGTATGGTGGGAATGCATGGAACGATATACGGCAACAACGCTATAATGGAAACCGATTTATTAATTGCTATAGGGTGTAGATTTGATGATAGGGTAACTGGGAAAATCAGCGAGTTTGCACCGCATGCTAAAATCATCCATATTGACATTGATCCAGCATCTATAGGAAAAAATGTTCCTGTGGATGTTCCCATTGTAGGTGATGTAAAAAGTGTTCTTAAACAGTTCATAGATAGCCCGCCAAAAATTAATATTAAGGACTGGCTTGGAAAGATACAGGAATGGAAAGAAAAATTTCCTCTTAAGTATAAAAAAGATTCAGGTTTAAAACCGCAAATGGTTATTGAAACGATTTCAGAATTAACCCAGGGTGAAGCTATTATTACAACAGAAGTAGGGCAAAATCAGATGTGGGCAGCCCAATATTATAAATTTAAATATCCAAGAACTTTTATTTCTTCTGGCGGACTTGGAACAATGGGCTTCGGGTTTCCGGCTGCAATTGGAGCACAGGTTGCGCGGAGTGACAAAATTGTAATAGACATTGCTGGCGACGGAAGTATCCAGATGAATATTCAAGAACTCAGCACAGCAGTAGCAGAAAAAATACCGGTCAAGGTTGTCATACTTAATAACTGTCATCTTGGTATGGTAAGGCAATGGCAGGAATTGTTTTATAAAAAAAGATATGCGTTTACCTGTCTGAAAGGTAAACAACCTGATTTTGTAAAAATTGCAGAAGCTTATGGTGCTATTGGTTATAGAATTACAAGAAAGGAAGAATTAAGAAAAACGCTTGTTAAAGCTTTCTCACATGCAGATGGTCCTGTTTTCATCGATTGTCTTGTTGAACCTGAAGAGAATGTTTTTCCAATGGTACCAGCAGGTGCAAGTTTGAAAGAAATGATCGGAGGACTAGCCTAAATGGCAAATAAAGACCAGCATATAATATTAGTAACCGTTGAAAACAAATCAGGAGTACTTGCCAGGATCGCAGGATTGTTTTCAGCAAGGGGATACAACATAGATAGCCTCGCAGTCGCTGAGACAGAAGATCCAACTGTTTCCAGAATGTCTATAGTAGTGAGGGGCGATGAAAAAATTCTTGAGCAGATTTATAA
>JAOAAW010000148.1 GCA_026418655.1 bacterium
GAAGGAACCTTTGCAAACAAACCAATAGTAAATGTTTTCAAAGGTATTAAATTGGAAAGCCAAAAATTATGAAGTGTTTTTTGGGAAGAAAACAGAGCCATCAATTCTTCTTTAGTAAGTTTTTTTTCTGGAATGGGCAAAATTAATACATATTTTCTGTTTCTTCCTTTGCCCATCTGGATATTAAACGTGAAAGAGTAAAGTCCCAAAACAGCAAGATAACCACAAATCGTACATAGAGATTGATTAAAAGTAGCAAAGCGTTTATCTCTTTCGTATGGTTTTCCCGCATGAAACGAGGAAATAAGGATCAGTCCGCTACTTCCACCAAACTTTGGGATACCTATATGACCGCAAAATAGATCTTTTTTGTTATTAAAACCGGAAACAGTTCTAAGGTTAAAGAGAGAGGTAAAATCAATGGGCTTTATTTTATCTATAATTTCTTCTCTTGATGAGTAGTTTTTTTTATCTTTGGCTTTTACTCCTAAGTTAAATAACCTGTCTGAGGATAGCAACCTCCTAAGAATAAGAATAAAAGTAGTTTTTAATTTTTCGCTATCCGCGACTTCAAAATTAATCTTATAGAAACCACTTTCTGGAGACATTTCAAATTCATGTCCTGCCTCTATTCCTACCCTTGCCAGACCATAGGCAATTTTTGCTTCAAGGTCAGGGAACCCAGTCCCAGGAGTATAAAGGGTTAAACTCATATATTCCTTTTTTTTAATGAATCCACATACCTTTGTATCTCTTCACTCATTAACCAGCCACCGTAATATTCATCGGCGTCAGCTTTTTTGTATTCTTTTCTCTCGCTGGCTGCAGATATATCACATAGTTTGAGAATATGGTGACATAACATTGCCTGGCTTCTCTTTTTGTGTTGCTCTAAAAATGAACCACTTCTTGCCCAATTTCTCATGTTTCTTGCCATGTCTTTTAGATCTTCTACAGTTAAATTTCTTGCAATATCTGGAAATAAAATCTGTGATAGATCCTTTGATTTTTCATCCCATTCTATTTCACCATCTAATTTAACAACTTTATCAAGAATTGCCTGAACATCCGGTCTTTCAATGTTGTTGCTGAGTAATCCTTTGTCAGTATGATGGATTGCAGTTGCAAAACATACAGGTTCCCTTATACTATCTACTAAAATCTTCCAGAGATAGCCAGCCCCTATTGGTGCATGAGAGGGCAGGTACCTCTTTCCAACATTTTCCTGCCACCTTTTTGTTAGTTTTCCAAGATCATGGAATCTAACCATGTCTTCTACGGCTTTCTTTATCTCTGCCTCATCAGTATTGTTCAAAATTCTTTTCAAAACTGGTAGAAATACAGGCAAGATAATATTTAACTTTACCAAACATTGATTAATGTGTTCTTCATAATTTTCTTCAGGAGCACTAAATAAATTCACTGGCATCTTTTTCAACTCCTGTGGTTTCATCGTAATAAGATTTTTCAATAATATAAGTGCTGAATGGTCTTATCCTTGGATCTTCTCCTTTTTCAGGATTTTTTCCTTTTTTATCAACCAAATTTCTTACAACAGGAACAAATTTTTCGCTGTTTTCCTTTTTCTCCCAGACCAATTCGTACTGGAATAAACCAGATTTAAACCATCCCCATAAAACATTAATATCAACATCAAATGAAAAATCTCCAAGTTTTCCTATTTCTAAAATTTCTTTGATGCCATTTTCTAACTGTGTTTCTTTGACTTTTCTTTTTCCCCCACCATTCCTTGCTTCAACAATTATAACTTTGGCTGACTTATGTTTTCTTATCTGAATGTTTTCTGGTTTTTGATCTGCATACAAAACACACTCAAAAAGGTCAATAAGTGTATCTGCAGCTTCAAAATCATTTGCCCTGTAATCAAGACTTTTGTTGACAAAATCACAAACCTGATGAAAATCTTTAATATTGAAATAATTATTTTGCTTCAAGTATTTCATGGTTCGTGATAGACAGTCTTTGTCATACGGTAAATGCGCTTTGTCCCCTTTGACAGGAAAAATTATCATCTCGCCTTTTTCGCCTGGATACCTTGCACATCTTCCGGCCCTTTGAACCAGAGCATCTGCAGGTGCTTCTTCTGTTATTAAAAGTTCTGCTGAAAAATCTATACCTGCTTCAAGAACTTGAGTAGACACAACAATTCCTGTTGATTCGGGTAATATCACTTGTCCCTGCTGTTTGTGTGGCAACATCGTTAATGCTTGTTTTTCATGTTTTTCTCTATCTAATCTTGTAAAACGAGAATGTAATAAAACAATCTGATTTTCAAACCTGTTTTTCAATTCTTTATAAACCTTTTGCGCTCTTTTAACCTGATTGACAACAATTAATGTTTTTTTATTCCTAATTTTTTCAAAAATGTTTTCTGGGATATTTATTTCTTCGGATTCAGAGTACAAAGGTTTATTCTCTACAGTTATGTCCACCTGTGAATTGATAGGGATGTCAGTAAAAATCCGTTGGCATCCGTTGATATTTTCAAATAAACTTTCTTCAAGGGTTTCTGGCATTGTAGCGGTCATTATTACAAAAGGAATATTGCTCGCATTAAGAATTTCCATCAGTGCCCGCATTATAGAAAAAGTAAATTCATCCCTGTACATGTGAGCTTCATCAAAAACAACAATAGATGAAGCAATAGAACCCAAAGGCACATCAATATGATGTCCTACCTGTTGGCTGGCTCTGGCAAATCCATAAAGAAATTGGTCAAGGGTTGTAACCACAATATCAGAAATGAAATATGGTGAAAGTGGATGGTCCCCATGTTGAATTTTTACTGTAATATCCCGGGAAATTCTATTTGCATAATTCTGTATCCTTTCAGCAAGAGTATTTGCAAGAACCCTCATTGGCAGAACATAAATCATTCTTGGTGCTATTGAGAAATCATTTGCTATAAATTGGCTTAAAAATGGTGCTATTACTGCTTCTGTTTTTCCTGAACCACTGGGTGCTTTTATTAGCAGTGGAAATTCTCTGGATAAAAATTTTTCAAAAACATCTAATTGAAATTTATGGGGCTGGCTTATATCAAAAAACTGTTTATAAAATTCTGAAGCATTCATTGTTCTCTTTTCTACCTTTTTATCTCATCTTTATTCATGTTCTAATTTTACCATTGATCTGTTTTCAGTATCCTACTCCGCGCTTTATTTCCTGGTATTTTTTAACTATTCTGTAGGATTCTTCTGGATAAAGCATATAAATCTTTTTAATTTCTTCAAAGTCGCCGTAAGTAAATGCTCGTGTTATGATTTTTTCAAGTGGTGCTGTTTCTGTATGTTCCCATAGGTATCTTCTAAATTGGGCCGGTATCTTGACTTCCTGTGGGAAGTCAGGTCTTATTCTTGTTATGTTATTGGTGGTGCCTGTGATGGAAATTGTTTTTGAGTGATTCTTATTGCGGAATTTTGATTTTTCATATTGAGAACAGGATTTTTGTTTCATATAATATTATTACATATTTTCAAAAATTTTTCAAGTATGAAAATGGTTCAAATAGCCAATTTTCAACGTTATTATGCCATAGACAGGGATTGTCATTTTCAGTTTTTCTTTTACCTGCAATTTTAGACCATTTTCCTCTGCAAGATTTGAAAGATAAAGATTGTGAGGTTTTTTGTTAAATTTTATTGTGAAAGGTTGTTTTTTACCGAGCATCTCAACAATTCTCACTATGACAGATTTACCATCAATTGAGGGTTTCAGCACACAAGGCAGCACATTTCCTTCAATCTCAAATGGACTGAAATACTCGCCTTCCTTTGAATCTGATTCAATTACTATCGGAGGCAGTGTGAATTCACTGGCAAGTTTTGTCATTTCAAGTGGATTTAGTTTTCCATAAACCAGTCTGTATGAAATTTCGTGTTTTCCTGTATCTGATTGCGTGTCTGGTTCGTAGGCGTTTCTTAGCAAAGTTAGTGAAAGCCGATTTCCAAGTGCATTGAAACCGTGTCTGTTTTTTGCAATGATGCCTGCCCAGTAATGTTTTTCCTTCATTGCTGTCCATCTGAGAGCAGGACATTCTTTATTTTTACCCGGCCTCTGTACATAACCAAAAGGAATTTCGTAATATGTGGCAGGATTTTCCATGGCAAAACTGAAATTTGTCCTTACCATTGGTACTCCTTCCTTTGAACCACCTATTTCATGCCAGTCAATAATGGTCTCAAAGTCAATAAAAGGAAAATCAGGATAGAGAATTGTTTTTTGAATGATGGTGGAGTTTTTGTATTTTCTTCTGATGTTTATAATTGTTCTGAAAGGTTCTACAAAAACTTCCTTTGCCTCAATTTCATAGAGATATTCTGTCTTCAATATATTGCCTATAATCCAGGCACTCATACGATGCGGCTGTTCCTGGTGAATTGAAATAAGGTTGCCTGATGTTTCTGCCCACCATGATTTCGGATCTTCTGGCATTGCTGGAGAGGCATTAGAAAGCACAAGTCTTTTATTTTCTTTATCATAGAGGGTTTTTATTGTTCCTGTATCTGTATCAATATCCAGAATATAAAATTCTGTTTCCCATGTATCCTGGGATTTTTGGTCCACAGTTTTTTGAGATTTCTCTGGCAATTGTTCAATACTTTTTGTTATAACGCCGCAGGCAGGCAATTTTTCAACAAGAGTCCATTTATCGGAAGAGGGTATCTTTACAATTGCTGTTGTTTCCCAAAAACAAGGGTTGAATATTTTAATTGAGTTTTTACTGAATTCAGGCGATAGTAGTTTTAGGTATTTCTCCAGCATTTTCTTTGCTTCTGAAACAACATTTTCTCCAAGTTTTACAGAATATTGATAGGCACTTTTTATTGCAGACCCGCACAGAATGTCATGAAACTGATTGAAAAGAGTATTCTGCCAGAACTCTGCAAGTTTATTTATATCATTGATATCAGAGTGTCCATTTTTAATTGAAAACAAAGCCATGGCGACTTCAAGAGCCAAAAGATTATCTTCACACATTCTATTGATATTCTTTATGTCCGAGTGGGTGGTATAACAACCTTCAAACATGGTATTCATCTCGCCTGTCACCAGAGGAAGCTTTGATCTGAATTTTTCAACCACCTTAAAGTATCTCTCAGCTGTTGAGAAAACAAGATTGGGGATTACTGGTTTTTTCTCCATCTTCAATTTCATTGCATAATCTCGCCTTGTTGGTCCGCCGCCATGGTCACCAACTCCATAGGGAAACATTACTTCAGTCACCTCTGGTAAAAGTTTTCTGAATTTGAGCAGGGGCGGTATAAGCCTTTCAGGGTGTATCCAGTTGTTGTAAACTGCTTTATAACAGATAATTTCTTTTCCATCAGGTCCTTTCCATCTATATAGAGGATAGTCATTTCCACCCCTCATATGGAAGTAATATTTGATGCCTGCATCAGCACAGACTGTTGGCATTGTTGCAGGATGACCGAATGTATCAGGGCACCACATTACAGGGCTTAATCTTTTAAGTTTTTCTTCTGCATACTTTCTTGAATAAATGATGTGCCTGGCAATACTTTCACCACAGGACATGTTAAGATCATTCTCAACCCATGCATTTGCCGTTACCTCCCATCTTTTTTCTTTGATTCTGTGTACCACCTTTTGAAATAGATCCGGTCTTTCTTCTTCCACAATCTTATATACATGTGATTGGCTCTGAGAAAAAGTAAGTTCAGGAAACTCGTCCATAAGAGATGTAACAGATTTAAAGTCCCTGACGCAAACTTCTTTTGTCTCATCATAGTTCCAGAGCCAGTTCATATCAATATGCGCATGTCCAATAAGGTGGACATTTATTTTTTTTGCATATTTGCGGAACGGTTCAAGAATTTCCTCAGCAATTTTTATCTGTTCAAGAACTTTCTTCCAATTTCTTTTAATGATATCTGATGCATTGATTATTGAGATGGCTGATTGAACGGCCTTTTCAAGCAAGCTGCTCTTTTTTTCCTTTGCAATCTCCATCGCAAAAAGCATCTGATATCTTATTGCTGATAGTTCAAACAGTATGTTTTCGGCCTGCTCAATATGCAAAACAGCATACATCCCGCCATGACCATCACCTTTTGGTATTTTGAATAGCAGCGTATGCACAGAGCCAGGAACAGCATTTTTGACAATTGTTATTGGCTCTGTTCTTGCGTCTGCCCAGTATTTTTGACTGTAAATCAAAACATCGTCAACAAAAAGTTCAACCCCTGATGGAAATATAAATTCAATCTTTACATCACAACCAGCAATGTCCATACCTTCAATTTCAGCCGGGACAACAAATCTGTATCTCAAAAAAGCAGTACCTTCTCCTGTTGCCCATGAAGGGTCTTTCACAGTTTTCCAGCTTTTTTCATCAAAGATTGCGTCCTCACCTTCAGCCGGTACCTGCTGGAATTCCCATGTTCTCAACCATAAAATCTGATTTATAATCTCGTTCAACTGTTCTATTGCTTTCTCAATCTCAATGAAATTTTTGTTGTACATGTTTCCTCCAAATGTCGATTTCAGTTATTTTATTAAATTGGCACGATTTTTCAAAATTTATATTTTTTGAAAAAGTCGTATAATACAAGGAAACAAAAAATTGAGGAAAATGTTTGAATATAATTTTAATTTTTATGGCTGGCTTGTACTTGTTCTTGCCGGCTTTTTCATAGGAATCTCCAAGACAGGAATTCCAGGATTAGGTATGCTTTCCATAGCAATGACTGCTCTTGTTATTCCTGCGAGATTATCAACAGGCGTGATACTTCCAATGCTCATACTTGGTGATATTTTTGCTGTGGCGTATTATAGAAGACATGCGCAGTGGAAGTATCTTTTACGTTTGATGCCATGGGCTGCTGCTGGAATCATTGCAGGTTATATCGCTCTTGGAAAAATGAATGACCAGCAACTCAGACCCATCATAGGCTTTATTGTTCTTATGTTGCTTGGATTGAATGAATCTGAGGTACTGGATAGATGGAATATCCCGAAAAAAGGATATTTTGCGGCAGCAATTGGATTGAGTGCAGGATTTACCACAATGATAGCGAATGCAGCAGGTTCCATAATGATAATTTACCTCCTTGCTATGCGGCTACCAAAACAGGAATTTATAGGAACAGGTGCCTGGTATTTTTTTATACTGAACTGGTTCAAAGTGCCCTTCAGCGCAGATCTGGGCTTGATTAACCCAGATTCTCTGATACTGAACCTGAAGGTTGCGCCAGCAATAATAATTGGTTCATTGTCCGGGATTCGTCTTGTGAAAGTAATTCCGCAAAATGCCTTTGAAGCAGTCATTAAAATACTGACGATTATTGCTGCTGTGAAACTTGTGCTTGGATGAAGGAGAAATCATGGAAAGAAAGGTAAAGATAGTATTTGTAGGGACAGGAGCAATGGGGCAATGTGCGCACCTGAAAAATTACGTTCTGATTCCTGATTGTGAGGTTGTGGCAATCTGCGAGAAAAAGAAAAAGCTTGCTTCAATGGTCGCTGAAAAATACAGGATAAAAAAGGTCTACAATGATTTTTCTGAAATGCTTGAAAAAGAAGAGTTTGATGGCATTGTTGCATCCCAGCCATTTACAAGACATCTTGTAGTTTTAAAAGAAATATTGAAGGCAGGAAAACCTGTTTTTATTGAAAAACCTCTTGCAGGCTGTGTGGAAAATGGAGAAAAAATTATAGAGGAAGTAAAAAAATCCAGAACATGGATAATGGTAGGATATCATAAGAGAAATGATCCTGCTGTGATTTATGCAAGGGAAAAAATAGAAAATTTTAAGAAAACAGGAGAACTCGGCAGATTGACATATGTGCGTATTACAATGCCACCTGGTGACTGGATTGCTGGTGGATTTAACGAACTGATAAAAACAGATGAACAAATTTCTCTTGATTATGACCCTGTACCAGAATCAATGAATAACAGGACGTATGAATTTTATCTATCGTTTGTTAATTATTACATACATCAGGTTAATCTGATGAGATACCTGCTTGGAGAGCCGTACCGGGTTAAATATGCTGAAAAATCAAAAACATTGATGGCACTGGAGAGCAAGTCAGGTGTACCGGGTATAATAGAAATGTCGCCTTACACCACAAGTATTGGTTGGCATGAAAAAGCCAGTGTTTTCTTTGAAAAAGGATTTATAGAAATTTCTTTACCGGCCCCTCTTGCTAACAACAGGCCTGGAGATGTAAAGATTTACAGGGATATACCCCTGCCAGAAACAATACTACCATCGTTACCACAGGTCAGCGCAATGTATCAGCAGGCTACAAATTTCATCCAATCAATAAAAGGAAAGGCAAAACCAGCATGTCTTGCAGATGAAGCACTTGAAGATTTAAAAATCGCTAAGGAGTATGTGAGTTTAGTTTGCACTTGAGAAATACAAATGTATAATTAGAATTGAAAATCTGCATTATTAACAGGGGGGCAAAATTAAAGCAGTATTGCTTCTTGGCGGACAGGGAACCAGATTAAGACCTTTTACTCTAAGTACTCCAAAGGCATTTTTGCCTGTGGCAAATGTCCCGATGATACAATATCAGCTTTCGCTTCTTTCAAGATATAAAATTGATACGGTTATACTTGCGGTAAGTCCACAGTGTCAAAAATACAGGAAATTTTTCGGCATTTCAAAGTCACTTGGAATAAATCTTTATCTCTCTTGCGAAAAAAAACCACTCGGTACAGCAGGCGGAATAAGGAATGCCTATAAATTTCTCAAAGGTGATGAACCCTTCTTTGTATTCAATGGAGACATTATCAGCGATTGTAATCTTGATAAAATGCTTGAATTTCACAAAAAAAGCGATGCTGATATCAGCATTGCTGTTGTGGAGGTTGAAAACTCAAAAGATTTTGGTGTTATAGTTGTTGATCAGGATAAAAGAATAGAACAATTTATAGAAAAACCCCAGCAACCACTTTCAAATCTCATCAATGCTGGCATTTACATTATCCAACCTGATATTCTTGATGAAATACCAGCAGGTAAAGAGGTCTCCATTGAAAAGGAAGTTTTTCCTGAATTAATCAAAAAAGGAAAAAAACTTTTTGCGTACATTCACACAGGATACTGGAAGGATGTTGGTACAATAAAGAATTTTAAAGCAGCAAATTTTGATATTGTCCAGGGAAAAATAAACCTTGACCATGCCAACAAATTGCAAGCAGAGTCTTTTTTTTCTGAAAAAGTCATGCTTAATGGCCGGTTGAGCACAGGTAAAAATGTTGTTTTTGGAAATAATGTGAAAGTTTCAGGCACAGTGATTGTTGGCGATGGCTGTTACATTGGAGAAAATACAGTTTTGAAAGATGCAATAATTTTCAGGAACGTTCTGATTGGAAAGAACTGTTTGATTGAAGATAGCATTATTGGAAATTCTACATTCATTGAAGATAATTGTGAAATAAGGGACGCTGCCATTGCTGATGGCTGTCGTTTCTGTCAGTACACAAAGATAAAAAATTCAGGAAATTCTGTGCGCTTGTAGCTCAACAGGATAGAGCGTTAGCCTCCGGAGCTAAAGGCTGTGGGTTCAACTCCCACCAAGCGCGTAATTCTTCCCTGAATGGAGTTGAACTGGAGCGAAGTAAGGCAATGCGAGCAAGCGCAGCATTGCCAGCGGATGGCAGAGTCGAGCCGCAGTGGGAGGCAAGGTAGAAACAAAAAACCACTCCGCAAATTTTTAAAAAACCACAAAAAGCGTCATTAAAAGGCCAGGGATAATGCCAACCGTCAGATTATCGTCAATCTTTGAAGGAATTACCTCCAGAATACAGCCTACAAGCACACCAATAAACAGGATTTCAAAGGATATTGAAAGATACAATGATAGCAATAGCCCGACTATACTATTTACAATGATTCCGCCAAGCAGTCCTTCTATAGTTTTTCCAGGAAAAATTTGAATTTTGCCGAATTTTGAACCAATGACAGCGCTTGCTGCGTCTCCAAATGTTAGGAATAATAGATTAGCCACTGCGACAGGAAAAGGAAAATATAAAACAGAGATAAAGGTCGCTATCATAAAATAGGTGTCTCCTGTCAATGCCCCTGGCTTTGTCTTGAAAACTCCTGGAGAATGCCGCAATAGCCAGTTCCAGAAGCCAGGATGCAGATATCTTTCAAATTCCATCAAAAGCAACCAGAAAAGAAAAAATGCAGCAATAAGGGCAGGCGCAAGAGGATCCTTCACAATCAAATAAACAAAAGGAACAAGTCCTCCCAGCAGGATTCTATAAAGCTTGCGTTTCCACAATATCATGTATGCCTCATTTCTTTCAACGCCTCACGGTTAATAAATATGTTTGTAAAAATCAGCATTATTGTTGCTATGGCGAGTTTCCAAAAAATATCCGGATAAATCTGCCATAATATTATGAAAAACAAAACTATCTCAGGAATGATCACCTTTAATGAGCGGGGATTTATTGTCTGTGCAATAAACCAGAATCCAAGAATAAAGGGAAAAACAGCAGGCGCAAGGTAGAGC
>JAOAAW010000184.1 GCA_026418655.1 bacterium
CCTTTTTATCAAACAACTTTATTTCAACAAAACCGTGATTCCTTTGAGAAAATTTTTCAAAATGTCAAACCAGACACTTTTCTGCCTTGCGCCTGTTATGATAAGAATCTGCCTTGCGCGGGTAAGAGCAACATAAAGAGCCCTTTTTTCTTCTTCCTCAAGTTTATTCACATAGTAATTATAAAAATCATCCTTTTCCTTTCTGAAAATAAATGTGTAATCCCTGTCATTTACATCTGTTCTTCTATGCATGAGATTTATCTTACGTGTTTCAGGTTTCCCCTGTTCAATGCTGGCAAGGAAAACCGTTGGAAATTCAAGCCCTTTGGAGGCATGTACAGTAAGAACCCTTACGGCATTTTGTTGCTCTGAAAAAATATCTGCCTTTGGTTCTTCCTCTCTGTTTGAAATCCGTCTGAAGTTTTGTACCATCTGGAAAAATGGCATTTCCCTCATCTCATGAACAAGCATCAAGAATTTCTCAACATTAGCACAACCCTGTGAACCTAATTTTGAAAACATGTCCAGTTCCATAACTATCCTGTCAACAACACTGGAAGCAAAATTACTCCTAAGAAGCGATCGCCAGCAACTTATTTTTTGAAGATCTACCTGAAAGATTGATTGAAAGACGTTTTTCAGGGAAAGATCATCAGACGGATCAGCAATAGCCGACAAAAGCGAGATAAGAAAAATAATTTCTGGTTCCTGATAAAATCCTATACCACCAACATTTACAAATGGTATTGAATACTCTCTTAAAATTTCCTCAAGAATTTCAAGATGCGTCCTTTTTCTTATTAAAATTGCGATATCCCTGAATTCTATCGGCCGGAATGTATCCTGTTCCTTATCAAAAATTAGAAATTTATTTTCAACAAGTGAAAGAATTTTTTCAGCCATCCATCTGTTTTCTTTTTGTTTTTCATCCCTTATTGTAATACCCTTTTTATCAAACAACTTTATTTCAACAAAACCGTGATTCCTTTGAGAAAATTTTTCACTTGCGACAAGTTTTTCCCGCTCAGGAAATTCAGGATGTCCATCAAAAACAGTATTTACAAATTCTATTACCTCAGGAAAACTTCTATAATTTGTTGTCAGAAATTCATTTCTTACATAAGGAGTAAAAAAATTTTGGGCGTCTTCAAAGACAGAGTTTTCTGCTCCGCGGAAGAAATAAATTGACTGTTTTCTATCTCCAACAAAAAATAAACCATATTTTTTTCCTGCTTCTGCTTTTGCCCCCCTCCCTGAAATCCATTCTCTCGAAAACTCTCTGATTATTTTCCACTGTAAAAGATTTGTATCCTGAAATTCGTCAACAAAAATAAAATCAACATGTTCATCAAAATCATTGAGAATATTCAAAGATTCTGGATGTTCAGTAATAAGAAGGTATGTCAAGGATTCAAGATCATTGAAATCCATAGAAGAATTCTGTCTCTTGATATCCTGATATACTTTTTCAATTTCTTTAAAGCAGGTAAATAAAGATTTTGTAAAACTCTGTTCTGCCGGTTTTCCAAGAAAAATCTGAGGATGTGTCTTGTGCATTACTTCCATATATTCGAGAAATTTCTTCACTCTCATTGGTTCAAGGTCACCTAAAACCCGATCTGGTTCTGCATTTTGAAGAAATAAAGAAAGGGCACGTTGAAAAAATATATAGGATTGTTCTACTTCAGACACTCTGAAATCTGGTTCTATCTGAAATAGAAAAGAAAACCTCTTGAGCAAATTACGGCAAAATGAGTGTATTGTTGATACTCTCAAACGGAAAAGTTGGTTTTCACACTTTATTTTTTCTTCCTCTTTTTGCAGCTGGTTTACAATTCTATCAAAAATTCCCTGAACAATTCTCATTTTCATTTCACAGGCTGCTTTTTCTGAAAAAGTAATTGCAACCAGACCTCTCATCGTTTGTATAAAATTTTTGCTTTCAACAATCGTGTTTATAAATTCACCTGTTAATCTATGCGTCTTGCCAGTACCTGCTGAGGCATGAATAACCTTCACCACAAAATTCATTTCCTCCTGATCATTCCTCATCTTCACTCCTGATGATGCAATAATTTGAAAAAGCACATCCAAAACAATTTTTCCCCTTCGCAGAGAAATTGAAATTACCTTCAAGCAATCTCTGTGAGAGAATCTTAATTTCTTCTTCAAAAATTTCTAAAAATCCTGCAATCTGGGGGTATCGCAATTCAAAAATTCCCTGATCGAAGTTCAAAGACCAGACGAAAACATTACTTTTTCTACCTGAAAGTTTGTACAGAATAAGACAGTAAAGTGGCAGTTCTAAATTCTTCAAATCAAGGCAATTACCTGTCGCAGGATATTTTTTATTCAAATCAGGAGCTTTACCACTTTTAAAATCAATTATTTCATAAATACCATCCCGGGTTTCTTCGATACGGTCAAATTTCCCGGTAATCATCATGTTTCCTACCCTTATACTTTGCTTCTCTTCAATGTCAATAATCTTATGTCCTGTATGTCTTTCCAGAGCATTTTTAAAAGATTCAAAAACAGATTTTTTTCTTTTCTCCAGAAATGTTTTTATCACGGGTGGAATCTTATAAGGATACTTTTCTGAAACCAGAGATGGTTCTTCAAGAAAAAGATTTACATAGTGACAGAATTTCTCATACTGCTGGTGAATACAGTATTCATCCATAATTTTGCCCTTAAAATCGGCTGCCGCTTTTTCTGCTGCACGATGTAATAAAATTCCCCAGAATTCTGGAATTTCCTCAATCTCGGGTATTTTATAAGGCTCTATCCCTTCAACGCAGTTCAAATAAAATTCGTAGGGACATCGTGCCATTTTATCCAGCTGGGTAACATTAAAATAAAGAATCCCATCCTTGAGAAATTTTTTCCTGAATTTCTCCATATCCGGTTTTATAGAAAAGATGGTATCTAAACCTGAGAAATAGGAAGCCTCACCAGTTGTTAATTCTTTTAGTCCGTAAAGCATTATGGACTTTCCCATCTGCCTACCAGATGCTCTTGAGGGGTAAGAAAATATGCTCCTCCTATGGGATTGTTTCAGTCTATAAATATCAAGTCGTTCTCGTGCAAGTTTCATATCATAGGTAGCGAGCCCTAAACTCTCTTTCAATCTGTCTGGTAGAAAAAATTCATCCTCTGTTCGTGTTTCAGGAAGCGCATCATCTGTTGTACCACCCATAAACATAAATTCTGTCTCAAGGCCTGTTGAATCAAGTACACCCATCACCTTTACACCATATCCTTTGCTCTTTTCAACCTCTGTCAGATTCAGTGCTCCTTTCAGGATAATAATAAAGGAGTTTCTATCTGTTCTAATATTGCTTTTCAATTCTTCAAGTACTTCCATAAAGGCTAACTTTCCTTCGGTGTCAAATTCTTTCCAGCCCATTTCGTTCAATGCATTTATCAATCTATTTATCCACCCAATCAAGGAATCCTGTTTTACTCCCATGATTTTCATGGCACGCTCAATTCTGTTCCAGTTTTTCCAACCTTTCAACCATTTTTCATCTGGAAAAAAACCAAACCCTTTGAAATTTAATCTTGTCTTTTTTGAAAATTCTATGGCCTCATCAAAATCAAAAGAAAAAAATGGAGAAGTGAACAATGACATCAAACCTTCCCACCACATCGGTGTGTCCAGCCAGTTTAAAAAAGAAATAATTGCAACTATGGACGGATCCTGACTTAGCACATAACCCGGTGTCATACAGAATGGAATTTTCATTCTTCTAAAAATTCTTTCAACAAGTTCCCTGTAAAAAAGCATCTGTGGGAAAACAACAAGAAAATCCTCCCAGTTTGCATCTTTGTTTTCGGCCATTTCTTTAATTATCATTTTTGCAATGCCTTTGATTTCCTCCTCAGGAGACGGGAAATTATAAACAACACAATCTTCACAACTATCTTTTATCTTGTTAACCACTATGATTTCGTCAGTAATAGTTTTCAAAAACTCAATATTGGGTTTCAGAATGAGATTTTTCGCATCTAAAGGCACATCTTCATCAAATTGGTAGACGCATATAAATTTTTGTGCGTTTCTGGCGATACTTGCTATAAATTGCCTTTGAGAAGGAATAAATTCAAGTATCCCTTCAAGCAAAACTGTGTTAAGTTTAATTTTTTCAACATACTGTGACGCAATTTGATAAACATCGTCTTCATCAATAAGCCGATTATGTTTAAGAAACTGCTGGTATTTCTCCATAATTTCAAATGCTTGAATTATGAGATTTTTGTTTTCCTCGTATCTCCACTGGTAATTGTTAATTATGTCAAGCAAGGATTTAAATTCCAGTTTTTCATGAGAAACCTTGAAATCCTTAATGAATGTTTTTAACTTTATTGCAAAAGATACAGGGGTAATTCCCCTTTTTTCAGCAACAGGTAAACAAAATTCAAGTAATAGTAGAAACTGTTCAACTGTGGAAATTAATCTGTAATCTGTATATTCATTCACAATCCTTGATGCAAATGATTTGAGGGAAAAACTGGCTGGTGGTATTAACGGCCTCTTTTTATACAGATAAAGCTGGGTCCTGAAATCCTCAATTTTTGACCATCTGGAAGTAAGATGTAATACAGATGAAAAATCTGTTGTCTCCCTGAAAAACCTCTCCAAAAGATATGCGGTTCGGTTTCTGCAGGAAAAAGGGAAAACGATAAGATACTTTTCTCTTTTCATGGAAAAAACAACCTCACTTCTATTATATCACCGATCTGCACTCTAAAAATACATGCTGACAGGATATCTCATGGTGAACTTTCTATAAGATCTCTGAGTTTTATAAGATTTTCATTGACAACATCCTTAAAAATTTCTCCGACTGGTTTTTCCTTTATCGGTTTCATCTTCAAAACCATTGCAATAAATAGAATATGACAGAGACCTACAAAAAGAAAAAGAAGTTGATATATACCATAGCCACAAAAGGAAAAATTTCTTTGACTTTCAATAAATCTACCACTGATGGGCGGAACCAACAATGCCGGAAGTTGGCCACCAAAAATTACTAAATATGAAAAAAATGCAACACGATTTTTTTCAGGTGCAATAAGGAATCTTCGTGTTGTATCACCCATCAACTGTCCTCCACCTGCAATACCGCCTATGAGAGTTATAAAAATAAGGGCAGTCTGTAAGTTCTCGCTCGGAAAAAAATGAATATGGGCTATGAGCAAACAGTAAAGCATTCCAAGAATAAACGAAAAAACAAGAACAAACCTGCTACCTCTGAAATCATTAACCTTTCCCCATATGAAAGCAAGTCCACCCATACCAAGGATTGAAATAGAATTCAAAAATACGCAGAAAGACGAAGGCAGATTCAAAACCGTCTTATAAAAAGGTATTACGAATGGCGCAAGAATATAAGATAGAAGATTCCATACAAAATAAAAAACAAAATAGAGCTTTCTCTCCCTTTCAGAGAAAATTTCACGAAATAGGCCCCTTAACTTCTCCTGATGGCTTTCTTCAACCGATGAAGGCGGCATTGAAATATAATAATAACTAACAGGCCAGATTACAGAAAAGACCTGTCTCTTATACACATCT
>JAOAAW010000023.1 GCA_026418655.1 bacterium
GAAGAGGTAAGGGGAATATATCACAAACACCTTGGGGACAACCAACCAAGGGTTATAAGACACGGAATCCTGATAAGTATTCCAATAAATTTATTGTTCAGAGAAGAAAGAAATAGGGGTGAAAGATGCGTTCATTAAAAAAGGGACCATTTGTAGACAGGATTTTGATTGAAAAACTTGAAAAAATGAAAGCTGCGGGTAAGAAAGAACCAATCAAAACATGGTCGCGTCGCTCAACAATTATTCCTGAATTTGTCGGATATACATTTGCCGTTCATAATGGAAGAACATTTGTTAATGTCTACATAACAGAAAATATGGTTGGACATAAACTTGGAGAGTTTGCACCGACAAGGATTTTCCGTGGGCATGGTGCCCATACCGAAAGAACAACGGAGAAAACCTGATGGAAGTTATTGCGAAAGTCCGCTATGCAAAGATAAGTCCGAGAAAAGCAAGGTATATAAGACCGATTGTGGTAAAAAAGGAAGTAGGGTCAGCTATCAATATTCTTGAACATACTCCAAATAAGGCGGCCTCAATTGTTAAAAAATTAATTAAATCGGCTCTTGCAAATGCTCAGCAAAAAAACCCTGATCAAAAATCTTGGTACATCAAGAATCTGTATGTAGATGAAGGTCCAAAAATGAAAAGATTACGTTCTGCTCCAATGGGAAGAGCAGTTTTGATAATGAAAAGACTTTCGCATATTACTGTGGTACTTGAAGAAATTCCAGAGATGAAAACTGTCACGGGAAAGGAATATGGGTCAAAAAGTAAATCCGATAGGACTTAGACTTGGTATTACTGAAAGATGGAGATCTTTCTGGTACGCGAATGATAAAAATTTCAAAGATTTTCTTAAAGAAGACGTGGAAATAAGAAAATATTTGTTCAACAGGTTTCCACGTGGTTCTATTACAAGGATTGATATTGAAAAGATTGCTGAGAAAATTAAGATTAACCTTTACAGCCCAAGACCGGGTGTTGTTCTTGGTCGTAAAGGTGCAGAGATAAATACAGTTAGAGAGGAACTTTATAAGAAACTGAATAAACAAATTTCTATAGATGTTGATGAAGTAAAAAATCCAGGACAAGATGCGCAATTTATGGCAGATAGTATAGCAATGCAACTTGAAAGAAGAGTTCCGCACAGGATAGCAGTAAAAAAGGCTATGGCTTTGAGTTTACAATCTGGAGCACTGGGTATAAAAATCAGAGTTGGCGGTAGGCTCGGTGGAGCGGAAATTTCGAGGTCTGAGCTTTACATTAAAGGAAAAGTGCCTCTTCACACACTCAGGGCAAAAATCAGTTACGCAACCTCAACAGCAATAACAAAATTTGGTTGCATTGGTGTAAAGGTGTGGATTTTTCTTGGAGAGATATTTGATAATCAGCAACAAATAATTCAGAAACCACAAGCTGAGCAGATGGATATTGAACTTACAGGTATCGAAGAAGAAAAAGTTAATACAAGGAGACGTAAAAATGCCGTTAATGCCAAAAAGGGTAAAATACAGAAAGGTTCAGAAGGGTAGAACAAAAGGGAAAGCTACTCGCGGGGCAACAATTTATTTTGGTGATTTTGGATTACAGGTTCTGGAACCCGGAAGATTGAAGAGCAATCAAATAGAAGCAGCACGTATAGCGATTACGCATTTTTTGAAATCAAAAGGAAAACTCTGGATAAGGATTTTTCCGGATAGGCCATTTACCAGGAAACCTGCAGAGACAAGAATGGGAAAAGGTAAAGGAGATGTTGCGGGTTGGGAGGCGATTGTATTGCCAGGGAGAATCGTTTTTGAAATTGCAGGGGTTGAACCATCTATGGCGATAGAGGCACTTAGATTAGCTTCTTATAAGTTACCTGTTCAAACAAAGATTATAAAACGGGAAATTTTATGAAAAAGCAAGAGTTCGAAGAACTTAAACAACTTACTATTAAAGAACTTGAGCAGAAAAGATTAGAGCTTGTAAAACGTCTTTTTGAACAAAGAACGCAGGTCAAATTTGGACAGATAAAGAACACGCGTGTTTTAAGAAATCTCCGCAAAGATGTAGCAAGAATAAACACACTGATACAACAAAAACGATTGAGCAATATAAGAGGTGGAAATGGCTGAGCAGAAAAGAATTATTCAGAAAAAAGGCATTGTGGTAAGCGATAAGATGGATAAAACCCGTGTTGTACAGGTGGAAGTTCTTACCAGGCATCCAGTATATTTGAAAACAATAAGAAAAAGAAAAAAATTCTACGCACACGATGAATTAAATATGAGCAAATTGGGAGATGTTGTAGTTATAAAGCAATGCAGGCCATTGAGTAAACTTAAAAGATGGAAGGTAGCCGAAATTGTACAAAAAGCTGTGGCCAGAGGTGAAGGAGTGATAAATGGTACAGTTGAGAACGATTCTTGAAGTGGCGGATAACACCGGTGCAAAAAAAATAAGTGTTATTGGGGTACTTGGGCATTCTAAAAGAAAATATGCAAGGATAGGGGATATTATAAGGGCAAATGTGAAGGATGCTCTACCGGATGGCATCGTAAAGAAAAAACAGGTCGTTAAGGCTGTTATAGTTCGTACAAAAGCTCCTATAAGAAGACCAGACGGGTCTTATCTAAAATTTGATCACAATTGTGCGGTTATTATTGACGATGATCTTAATCCGAGAGGAACAAGGGTATTTGGTCCTGTTCCAAGGGAATTACGAGACGCGAAATTTATGAAAATTGTTTCACTTGCGCCGGAGGTATTGTAGAATGGGATTTTTGATCAAGAGAGATGATTTTGTGGTTGTAATCAAAGGTAAAGATGCTGGAAAGAAAGGAAGGGTTGTAAAGGTTTTTCCTGAAGAGAAAAGGGTTCTGGTTGAAGGGGTGAATTTTGTAAAAAAAGCTACAAAGCCAGGTAAGATTGATAAACAGGGCGGCATTATAACAATGGAAAAGCCTATTTCAATAAGTAATGTACAGTTTTTTTGCATGAAATGTGGAAAAAGAACAAGGCTTGGTTTAAAAATGATGGAAGATGGTTCAAAAACGCGTTTTTGTAAGAAATGCGGAGAATTGGTGGAGACAAAATAATGGAGCCAAGATTAAAAAAACTTTATAAAGAAAAGATTGTTCCATCTTTAATGCAAAGATTTGGGTTCACCAATAGTTTACAGGTTCCTCGGATCAAGAAAATTGTTATAAATGTTGGTGTTGGTAGGGATAATAAAGATGCCAAAGCAATTGAGTCTGTTCAAAAGGAATTAGCTTTGATATCAGGGCAGAAACCCGTGATAACAAGGGGAAAAAAATCAATCTCGGCATTTAATTTAAGACGTGGTGATATTTGTGGAGTTATGGTTACTTTGAGGGGAGACAGAATGTATGAATTTCTGGATCGTATGATAACTGCTGCGCTACCCAGAGTGAAAGATTTTAGCGGTTTATCTCCTGATTCTTTTGATGGAAGATCTTCTTATACAATTGGTATTAAAGAACAGGTGATTTTTCCTGAGATTGACTACAATACAATATACAAGGTTCGAGGAATGAATGTTACCATTTGTACAGATGCTAAAAAAGTTGAGCATGCAAGAGAACTTTTAAAGTTGATAGGACTACCGATAAGGGAGGATTGAAATTGGCACGCAAGTGTTTTTTTGAAAAGATGAAGAGGGAACCTAAGTTTAAGATTAGGGCGAGAAATCGTTGCTGGCGATGTGGTAGACCTCGTGGTTATATAAGAAAATTTGGCATCTGCCGTGTTTGTTTTAGAGAGCTCGCATCCCAGGGAGAAATTCCTGGCGTTACAAAGGCAAGCTGGTAGGAGGATTAACAATGACAGATCCTATAGCAGATATGATTGTAAGATTGAAGAATGCCAATTTAGTTTTCAAGCCATATGTTGATGTGCCATGGTCAAAATTTAAGGAAAATATTCTCAATATATTAAAAGAAGAACGCTACATAAAGAATTGGGAATTGATTGAAGATAAAAACAAAAAGATTTTACGTGTTCACTTATTGTACATCGGGAAAAGGCCTGCCATATTGAGAGTAAAAAGAGCAAGCAAGCCGGGTCGCAGGTTATATGTGTCTAAGGAGGAATTCACAAAGAAGAAACAAGATTCTGGCATCGCAATTTTAACAACTTCAAAAGGTATCATGAGCGACCGTAAGGCTCGCGAACTCAAAATTGGCGGTGAAGTTTTATTTTACATCTGGTAGGTGAAAATATGGGTAGATTAGGGAAAAAATCGATTGAAATACCTGATGGAGTGAATGTTTCAGTTTCTGATAGAATGGTATTAATCGAAGGTCCACGAGGGAAACTCCAGCAGGAGATTTTTGAGAATCTGGAAGTTGTCGTGGATGATAAGAAAATTTATGTTAATAATAAGGTTCCCCAAATACCAAAATTCAGAAGACTTTTTAGAAAAGTGGATGCTCTTCAAGGTTTATTGCGGACACTGATTAAAAACAAAATAGAGGGAGTGACAAAAGATTTCGAAAAAGTCCTTGAAGTTCATGGTACAGGATTCAAAGCTGAATTGAAAGGAAAGAAGCTTGTTCTCACTCTTGGATTCAATCACCCGGTCGAAGTTGATATACCCGATTTGGTAAAAATTCAGATTGAGAAAAACACTATTATAACTTTGCGTTCCTGTGATAAGGAACTTCTTGGAAATTTCGCAGCAATGATAAGAGATATTTATCCACCAGAACCGTACAAGGGCAAAGGAATTAGATACGCAGGAGAATATGTCAGGCATAAGGTTGGAAAGGCAGCTGTTGGAGCGCAGAAATAAAGGAGTTTCTAATGAGGCTAACTAAACAGGTGAAAAGGAAAATCAGACATATTAGGGTTAGAAAGAAAATTATTGGAACCAGGGAGCGACCAAGGCTCGTTGTTTTCAGAAGCTTGAAACATATTTATGGCTCTGTTGTTATTGATGAAGTTCAACCAAATAGAGTATTGTTAACGGTTTCTTCTCTTTCAGAAGAATTTAAAAAAAATGCAAAACCTGATGAAAAAGGTGGTAATGTTAAAGGAGCATTTCTAGTCGGAAAATTACTGGCAGAAAAAGCCAGGTCAATGGGGATAGAAGCAGTGGTTTTTGATAGGGCTGGGTATCATTACGGTGGCAGGGTTAAATTTTTTGCAGATGGCGCCAGACAAGGAGGTTTAAAATTTTAGATAGAGATAACCTTATTGTTAATCTGGAGCAAGAAAGCGGAGAAGAGAAAGAAATTGTCATTGAAATCCGCAGAGTAATGAAGGTAACGAAGGGTGGCAAGAGATTGAAATTTAGGGCTGTTGTTGTTAGTGGTAATCAGAAAGGAGAAGGAGGATTTGGTATAGGGAAAGCCTCTGAAGTTCCTGAGGCAATC
>JAOAAW010000120.1 GCA_026418655.1 bacterium
AATGGCTTGGACCCTATACCTTACTCCAGGTCCAGACCCTTGAGTGGCTCGAACCCGATACCGAGTTAAAATTGAGCACAGGTGAACAGGTACTGAAAGCAAAAGACATTCCTGCCCTTGACCACTATTTCAAGAGCAGAGATACTACACTATGGAAGATGCGCCGTATATGTCCGATATGTAGCGAATGGCTGATAGTCCAGGAATACGAAGGTTTGTATATCTGGCGCTGCGCGTTCTGTGATGGACTTCTTGTGAAAAAAGACGAATTGCCAAAAATTATCATGCGCGAAGAAATAGAATTCTCTGAAGAAATAAGGCATATTGCTTCTATCATCAGGACTGAAGCAAAAAAGAAAAAATTAAAGTTTAAATTACTCATTGAAACACTTGATAAGAGAAAATGTCCGAAATGTGGTAAGTCAATGACAAGAAAATTTTATAGTTATGCATACCATATTGAAGTCGACGAATGCACCGATTGTAATCTGCTCTGGTTTGATAAAAATGAACTGGAAATATTACAATGTATGATTGAAATGGAAGGAAAAAATGGAAAAAGATAAAAAAATAAATGTTGAAAAGATTATTGCTGGAATAAAAAAACATTTTCCCAGCCCCAAAATCGAATTGAATTACAGAAACGAATTTGAACTTTTGATTGCAGTCCTTCTATCTGCCCAGACCACAGATAAAAAAGTGAATGAAGTTACACCTGTATTATTCGCCAGATATCCTACCCCAGAAAAGCTTGCCCGGGCAGATATAAATGATTTATGTATGATTATTAAACCGCTCGGTTTTTTCCGCAGAAAATCAGAAATGATAAAGAAATGTGCTCAAGCGATTTGTGAAAAATACAGTGGTAAGATACCAGCAACGATAGAAGAACTCACCCAGTTGCCCGGAGTGGGCAGAAAGACTGCTTCAGCGGTGCTGGTAAACGCCTTTAACAAACCGGCAATCGTTGTTGATACGCATGTTATTCGTGTCGCCACTGAAAGGTTAAAATTGAGCAAGGAAAAAGCTGCCGATAAAATCGAGCAGGACTTAGCAAAAATCTTTCCAGAAAAAGACTGGAAATTCATTTCCAATGGTCTCGTCTTATTTGGAAGATACATATGCACCTCAAAGAACCCAGATTGTCCTTCCTGTGCATTGAACAATCTTTGTCCCTACGAGAAAAAAACAAAGAAATAAAAAACTTGAGACCGATATAGTCCGTCAATGATAAAAAAATTATCGAAAAATTTCATTGCCGTTTTTCTGGGTGAAGGATTGAGTTACCTCATTGGCTTCTTTATCAATGCCTACATTGCCCGGACACTGGGTACAGAAGGATTTGGCTTGATAAACTATTCCCTTGCATTTTTGACCTATCTATTGCTTTTCAGTAATATGGGTTTGACAACACTCGGAACAAGGGAAGTTGCCCGAGACTGGAATAATACCCGAATTATCGGTGAAGTAACCGGTGCAAGATTTGTATTAACACTGATTTTAATCGTTTTATTTTTGTCACTGCTTGTCATCATTCCTGGCGCTTTTCAAACAAAAAAGATGATACTGATATTTCTAATCACCGGGATACCCTGCGCCTTTTATTTAGATTTTGTCTTCCAGGCAAGGGAAGAGATGGAATTTGTGGCTGGCGGCAGAATAATCCAGTATCTGATTTATTTTATTTTTCTCGTTTTATTTCTCAAGAACAAAGAACAGATTCTTGTAGTGCCATCATCATTCCTCATTGGATACATCATATCCACATTAATTCTCATAATTTTCTTTATACGCAGGTATAAAAGGCTACATTTAACAGTAAATCTCAAAAAACTTTTTCAAACCTTGACCAGTGCCCTGCCTATCGGACTTGCTACCATCATCTATCAGGCGGTAATAAATTTTCCTGTAATATGGCTCAATATCTTTTATGGAGATAAAGAAACCGGTATTTTCAGTGCCGGATTTAAAGTAATCCTTCTCCTTCTGGTTACTGAACGTATTTTTTACTACCTATTCTTCCCTATTTTCTCAAGACAGATTAAAGAAAATCCGCAAGCCATGCCGAAGATCATTACCTCTTTTTCCTGGGTCGCTGCCGGAATAACTATCTCGATAGCCACCATTTCAGGGATATTTGCCCGGGAACTTATTAACCTGATATACGGCACTGAATTTATCCCCGCCACATTGA
Source organism: bacterium (assembly GCA_026418655.1). Taxonomy (GTDB): domain Bacteria; phylum Ratteibacteria; class UBA8468; order B48-G9; family DTJG01; genus DTJG01. The sequence goes on from JAOAAW010000120.1 coordinate 2,195, forward strand.
CCTTGAGGATCCTACTGCTTTATTTTATAATCTCGCCTCTCAACACCCTCTGGGGTTATGCGCTCATTGCCCTTGACCGTGAAAAAAATTTTTTTAATATCATCTCTGCAATGGGAGGCATAAACCTGACATTGACGATGCTTTTTGGATACCTTTTCAAAAGTATCGGTGTTGCCCTTGCAATGGTTCTCAGTGAATTATGCGGACTGCTGATGATGTACTGGAAACTAAATACAGTCATACCATTAGCGTTGAACCCGTTCAAAAACAAATCTCTTACCGAATTCTGCAAATTATTTAAAATTTGAATATGGTATGCAGGGATTCTATTTGAATGTTCACCTGTTTTTCACCAAAATTAGATCTTACCCGAATTTAATCATGATTTTCAGGCAAATAAAAGGCAAGATAGGATATCATTAGGCACTCCTTTCGGATGGAATATATCCAGGGGTGCCTATGTTCTCAAGTATCCGGGTAAGATATTCTATTTTGATTAAACAATCCCATTTCGGTAAGATTATTTTTGATTTAAATCGCACCCTTGACATCTGCTTGCTTTTGATTATAATTTACTATCGCGGGGTAGAGCAGCGGTAGCTCGTTGGGCTCATAACCCAAAGGTCGCTGGTTCGAATCCAGCCCCCGCTATCTAAAACAAGGGAATATATGGAAAGAAGAAAAAATCCTGAGCGCAGAAAAGGTGAGCGGCGTAGACTCCTTACTGAAGAGGAATTTCGTAAATTGATTGAAGAAGGCAAAGTAAGTCCTGATGACCGTCGTTCTTGGGTGGAACGACGCAGGACAAAACGCCGTAAGAAACAGATGGGCATCTAACCATGCCTGTCTTTGAATTCTGTTGTAATGATTGTGGATTTAAATTTGAAGACTTGATACTAAAAAAGGAGGAAATTGAAAATATCTTATGTCCGAAATGTTCAAGTAAAAATATAAAAAAACTGTTTTCGGTCTTTGGTTTCTGTGGAAGAGGCTCAACTGGTGAAGCAACAAATACAGGTAGTGCCTGTACTGGATGCCAGCGCACAACCTGTGCAGGATGTAAATAAAACAGGAGGTAAAAAATGCGTCGTGATCAGCTCATTGAGGCAATATCTGCAAAATTTGGTTCAATCTATCCAAAGGTTGATATTGAAAAATTCATCGACGCCTTTATCGATTTTATAATTGATACCCTGGTGAAGGAGAAAAGAATAGAAATCAGAAAGTTTGGAACTTTTGAATTGAGAAGGCGTCCAGGAAGGACTTCCCGGGCACCTAAATCTGGCAAGGAGTTCACCCTTCCAGACCGGTATGTGCCATTTTTTAAACCATCAAAAGTTTTTAAAAATATTATAATGGAAAGGACAAAACCATAGAACCTGTATAAAGTTTAAGATCAAGATGCACGGTACTACCAGCACCCGGATTCTATAACCAGGTTAATTTCATGGAAGTCTTTGAAGCAATCAGATGGCGACGGAGTGTACGAAAATTCTCACCACAGAAGATAGAAAAAGAAAAACTACTTAAAATTCTTGAAGCCGGTCGGCTTGCCCCTTCCTCAAGTAATCGCCAGGCATGGCATTTTGTCGTCGTTGATGATGAAAAACTTATAAAACAGATACCTGAAAAGGTCACAATCGGCACGAAAAACATTATTTCCTGGATTAAAGATGCACCACTGGTGATTGTAGGGTGTTACACAAAGGCACTCACCCATTTTCTTGCTCAATTATATGGCCATGAAAACCATCTGATAGATATTTCTATCGCCATGACCCATATGGTCCTTGAAGCAACAGAACTGGGAATTGGTTCGTGTTATATAGGCTGGGTCAATGAAAAATAGCTAAAAAAAATTTTGACGATCCCTGGAC
>JAOAAW010000136.1 GCA_026418655.1 bacterium
GCATGGGATCGAATTTGCTTCTATAGTCCAAAAAGAAAACATAATAGGTGTCCAATTTCATCCTGAGAAAAGTGGAACTCCAGGAGTGTTGATGATAAAAAACTTTCTGAAAATGAAATAACCATGCTCACAAAAAGAATAATTCCATGTCTTGATATTAAGGAAGGAAGAGTTGTTAAAGGTGTGCATTTTAAAAACCTCAAAGACGCAGGAGACCCCGTGAATTCAGCAATTTATTATTGTGAGCAGGGAGCCGATGAGCTTGTCTTTCTCGATATAAGTGCAACATTGGAAAAAAGAAAGACCATAAAGGAACTTGTTAGAAACATTGCATCCAATATTTCAATTCCCTTTACTGTGGGCGGTGGTATAAAAACTGTGAAAGATATTCTTCTATTACTGGAAAATGGTGCCGACAAGGTGTCCATAAATACTCAGGCCGTGAGAAGGCCCAAAACCATTTACGAAGCTGCAAAGAGATTTGGAAGTCAGTGCATAGTTGTTGCCATAGATGCAAAAAAAATTTCTTTAAATCGCTGGGAAGTGTTTATTGAATCAGGAAAGGTTCCTACAAGCATTGATGCCCTGCAATGGGCTATGGAAGTAGAAAATTTAGGAGCAGGAGAGATCCTTCTTACCAGTATAGATAAGGATGGAACACTTTCTGGTTATGATATTTTTCTGACAAAAAAGATCACAGATTCTGTTAAAATTCCTGTAATAGCTTCAGGAGGTGCAGGAACAGTGGAACATCTTTATAGAGTGCTTGTAGAAGCTAATGCATCTGCTGTTCTTCTTGCATCACTCTTACACTTTAGAAAACTTACAATTCCACAAATAAAAAAATTTTTAAATGATAGAAATATTCCTGTAAGATTATAATAAAACATGAAAATTCTTGTGCTGGATGATGGCATTAAAGGAAATACTAACCAAAGTATAGGAATAGCTGAAGCTCTGTGCCAAAATTTTGACGTACTTAAGTTACAATTCAAAGGGCCATCATACATCCTTCCAAAAAGAAAGGGTAGGATCAAAATAGTACCAAAGGTTATCGGTCTGTTATTAAGTCTTAATTTTTATGCTCTTGCGTTTGTTTTAATTAAATTTTTTTCAAAACAGGATATCCCGAAGGAACATTATGACCTCGTAATATCAGCGGGTTCCCTCCTTGCACCAGTAAACCTTGTAATATCAAAAAGACTGAAATCAAAATCTATTTGCATCATGACACCTGAAGGTTCCCCGATTAAAAAATTTGACTTATTATTGGTTCCTCTTCACGATTCTCTAAGGTATTCTTATTTAAAAAAACTCAGAAATGTTTTTTTCACCATTGGTGCACCAAACAGGGTAACATCATCCCTGCTTGAAGAATCCCGGAAAAAGTTAGCCAGAGAAATTTATATTCCTGAGCACCAGATAAAAGTTGCTATAATAATAGGAGGAAATGACCAGAACTACTACATAGATATCGATTGGACAAAAAATTTATTCAGGTATATAAAAAAGTTGACTAATGAGAAATATATTTTTTTTCTCACAGTATCAAGAAGAACCCCGACAAATGTTGTAAATTTTCTATTCGATAGCACAAATACTTCTGCTTTTTTATATAGGGAATTCCCCGGTACAAAACAGAACTCACATTATTTTGGAATTCTCGCTGTATGTGACATTTTTTTTGTTACAGAAGATAGTGTTACAATGTTATCAGAAGTTTGTTCAACCGGCAAACCGGTGATTGTTGTTGGTGTTAAAAGAAGAAAAAAGAAAAAATTAATTTTTGATGCCACCATAGAAAACCTAGTTAAAAATGGTTATTGCGCCTATATCCCAGTGAATAAATTCAATGAACTTACAGAAGTACTGGAATTAATGTTAGAAAAAAAATCTTTTCCTATTCTCAATGAATCAAAAAGATGTGCGGAGAAAATTGCAGAACTGCTGAATTCGAAAGAGTCCTGATAATTTGCGGAAGTGATGTAGAAACTATTGTCTTTTTATTTCCTGCCATAAGACACATACGCGAACATTACAAGAACTCAAAATTGGATATTCTTTGTTCTCCTGAAGCAGAAAAAATCGTAAAGGAAACCGGCTGGTTTGATAAAGTAATAGGTTATCAGAAGCCTCTATTTTTCAAAATTTTGAGGGAACTGCGGAAGGAAAAATATAGTAGTACCTTATGTTTTCAGTTATCGCTGTTTATTTACCTTGTAGGAAGTCGTAATAGATTTTTCTTTCTTACCAGAAGATTATTTTCGGATAGATTTTTTACACATGAAAGCATAAATTTCATGAGGTTGATTGAACCTCATTTTGGGAAATGGAAGGAAAAACAACTGTATTACCCGATCACAGAAGGTGATCGGCAAAAAGCTAGAAGCATTCTCCATATGCATAACATATCCAGTTCTGCCACGCTTATCGCAATTCACCCTGGAAATCCGGAGATGCCAGATAGATGGGATCCGTTAAATTATTCAAAGGTCTGTGACACACTAATTGAAGAATATGATGCAAGAATTCTTCTGTTTGGAGAATCAAACGATAAGTTCATTAAAAAGATCATTTCAGCATCAAAACATTCAGATAGAATTCTTGATATGTCTACGAGAACCAGTCCGCGTGAAATTGTATCCATTTTAGAAAAAACAAGTCTTGCTATTACCAGAAATGGTTTATTTTTATATCTTGTATGCGCTGCAAAAACCCCAGTCATAAGCATTTTTGGAGCTGGAAATCCGTACAGATATGGCCCCCTGGGAACGAAATATATAAATGTTCATACAGACATGGATTGTTTTCCATGTAATAAAAAAAAGAAATGTCCAAAAAGTTATAAATGCATGGAAACAATAGATCACGAAAGTGTTATTGATGCAGCCCGTCTGATGCTTAACGAAGGTAAACAACTTTTTCTTTTTGAATAAAATGAAAGTATTTCTGATGGTCCCAGAGATGGATCTTGGTGGGGTAGAGGAAGGAACTTTTGATCTTGCAAGTGAGATGAAAAAGATGGATATAGACGTCACTATTATCTCTGGTACCGGAAGATATATTCCTTTATTGAAAAAAGCTGGCATTAAATGGTTCGACCTTCCAACATCAAGAAAAACACCAGGCATCTTTCTTAAATCCGTTATGAAACTGAGAGAAATTCTCAAAACCGAACAACCGGATATTCTACATTGCAGAAGTAGATTTCCTGCGTGGATTGCTTATTACGCTCTTTCAGCATCCGAAAAGACGAAATTCATAACCAGCATTCACGGTTTTTATAGCTGTCCGCTCTATAGCAAAATCCTTGCAAAAGGAGAGCGAGTAATTGTTATAAGTGATACCCTAAAACAATTTGCTATACAGAAACTCGGAGCAAATCCTGAATCTGTCAGGGTTATTCATAATGGTATAAGATTTGAACCGTATATTAATCTCGGGGCAGAAAAGCAGGGGGGGGGGGGGGTGGGGTTGGTTGGCAGACTCACAAAACTTAAAGGTTATCAATATCTCATCCAGGCATTTGCCCTCGTGAAAACAACAATATCCGATGCTGATCTATGGATCATTGGGAACGGTCCTTTTAAAAAAAATCTGGAGATGCTATGTAGTAATTTAGGAATTAGTGTAAGGTTTTTAGAGGGTAGGGCAAGTGAATACTTACCCAGAATGGATTTACTTGTTGCTCCACATATTGAAACAGAAACAATAAAGGAAGGTATAACTCCTTGGCTCGGTAGAACCGTTTACGAAGCAGAACTTTCTGAAGTACCGGTTATAACAACTCTTAATGGAATACCGAAGGGTACTTTTGTTAAAACCGATACAGAAATTCTTACTTCACCATGTGATAGCCAAGGAATAGCAAAAGCTATAGTCTTTGCAGTCCATCACCCAGAAGAAATAAGAGTAATGGCAAAAAATGGAAAAAATTTTGTAATTAATCATTTTTCCATAGAACAGATGGTATCAAAAACCTTAAGGGTATATCAAGAGATTCTTTAAAAAGATATCTAAAGATATATGAAGCGTGTTCTTTTAATAAAAACAGGCGCATTCGGGGACGTTATACTTACCTCTGTTTCTATACGTATAGCTGCAAACCTTTTTTCTGATTACAAAATTTACCTTCTGACTGCCCATTCCTATAGTGAAATTTATCAGGATTGTCCGATTATTGATAAAATTTTTACTCTACCATCAAAAATGAGTTTAATATCCTTTCTGCAATTAATAAAAGATGTGCGTCGGTTGAAGATTGAAGTTATTGTTGATCTTCAAGGAAATTTGAAAACAAATTTTCTCTGTTTCATACTTGGCGGAAAAAAAAGGATAGGTCTCTATAAAAAACCGGTAGGCAAATTGTTCTTAACCCATGGTATCAAAAAGCAATCTGGTTTCAACCCAATTTCATTGCAGGAAATATTTTGGAAAAAGGTAACAGGAAAAAAAATAAATGGGCACCCCCAGGTTTGGATTGACGATAAAAGAAACAGAAGTTTCCATATCTTTTTAACACAACATGGTCTTGAACAAAAAAAATACGTTGTTTTTCATCCATCCGCATCTCCAGAATGGCAAACGAAATTATGGATAAAAGAAAATTGGTTCACTCTTGCAGAATTTTTTGCGACAAGAAATTTCAAGGTTGTACTCATTGGAGATAAAAGTTCGATGAAATTGAATTCAGAAATTGCTGCATCAATGAAACATAACATAATAGATTTAACCGGAAAAACAGACTTTTTTTTGCTTGCCTTACTCATAAAGAACGCCAGAATTCTTTTGACAACTGACAGCGGACCAATGCACATAGGAGCCGCTGTCCGAACTGAAACGGTTGCCATCTTTGGTCCGACGAACCCTGAATTGCATAGTTATCCTGGTATTAAAACTCTCAAGTCAGAAATTCCTTGTAGTCCCTGTTACAAAAAGAAATGTAAAAAGATGATGTGTATGAAATTCATTACTCCGCAAAAAGTTGTACATCTGTTGAAAATTTTGAAAAAGGATTCATAAAATGTATAATTTAGCCATGAAAAATATCGTTGGTGTTATACTTGCGGGCGGAAAGAGTTCAAGATATGGTTTCAAAAAACATAAGTTTCTCAATGAGTACGAAGGAAAACCCATAATTGTAAGGGTTATTGAAGCAATGCAGCCGATAGTGAATAGAATCCTTGTTGTTGTGTCTCCTTTAAACTTGGATATAAAAGAAACTCTGAAAGCATTCACTGAAATTGAATATGTAATACAGAAACAACCCCTTGGAACTGGTCATGCTTTACTGACTACAGATTACCTATTAGAAAATACAGAAACGAAGATTATCGTTTCTTATGCAGACAAGCCTCTTATTACAGCAAAAACACTACAACATCTTCTGGTTGAACACCTTAAACAATCCGCAGATATAACAATTGCAACTGCAATACTGTCAATCCCTGGAAGTAAAGGAAGGATTGTAAGAATTAACGGGAAATTTATAGGTGTTGTTGAAGTGAAAGATGCGAACGATGAAATTTTAAAAATCAAAGAAGTGAATGCTGGCTTCCTTGTTTGTGAATCACAGACAATTTATAAGGAATTGAGAAAAATTAATAATAATAACGCTGCAGGAGAATATTATTTGACAGATGTTTATGCTGAATACTTAAAAGATGGGCTTAAAATACATACTGTTGAAATTCCACCTGAAGAAAGCTGCGATATAAATACAGTTGAAGAATTTAAAGGG
>JAOAAW010000137.1 GCA_026418655.1 bacterium
ATCTAGAACAGTGTGGTGAAATTAAAGGTAGAATAATCAATGGATTGATTATATTTCCCAGGCCAAAAACAAATCCACCCAGAGCGCCTGTAAGGAAATTGTTTGCAACATAGGCAAGATATACTATAACTCCAATCAGTGCACCACAGGGAATAAAAGCAACCAATAACCCGGAAAAACAGGCAAAATTCCTTTTCATTTTATTTCTAAATTCTTCAGGCATAAAAAAATTGAGTATGCCCAGAATAAAGAAGAAAATCGCTCCGATTAAAAATGGTAATCTACTGTTTCTGAAAGATGTAATAAACGAAGTAGAATAACCAACTAATCCACCAATGATTGTATATGAAAAAATCTTACCAGAATGAAAAAGAAAAAACCGTATGAAAGTTTTTCTAATGTTGCTATTTTTTTCAAAAACAAATGGCAGAAAAACCCATCCACAGTGGAGCGCGCAAACTGAACTACCGAGTATTATCCCACTCAGGAAAAGATTGAGTAAAATATGCCAGTTCAAAAATTATGCTCCGAAAAAACCTCTGCCTGAAAAGTATAAAGTTCTGTATCCGGCTTCTTCCATGCATCTGGTTCTAAACCTGCCTTGTGGGCACACAAGGCAGACAGAAACTGTTCCTTTGTCCAGCCGGTTTCATCAGCGACCTGTGGAAGAAAAACACCCTGTCTAAAACCTTTCTTTACAATCACTCCATCACGACCCAGAACAATGTCATCAGGACCTGAAACCTTTACAGGAACAGTGAGGACAGAAATCTCTATTTCAATATCCTTTAATTCATCAAAACTAACAGATGGAAATCGCGGGTCAGCGGTTGCTGATTGTATTGCCATGGACCTTACTGCCTTAACAAGGGGTTCCTGAGGTAACAGTGTGCCTATACAACCCCGCAATTCACCCTTTTTCCTCAGCGTAACAAAAACTCCCCTTTTTTCCAGAAGTACAGGATCATCAATTGTCAGTTCTGGAAGTTTTTTCCCCGAAAGATGGTATTGAAGAGTTTCCCTCGCGATTTTAAGAAGTGTCTGCCTTTGTAATTTGTTAAGCATTTTTTTCTCCCTTGTTTCGGGTGATTTGCCTGTGTCCCTGTAAATTGCCATGGAAACATATCCAACAACCCTGCTTTTGTCTTTTGTTGTGTCTGCTGAATTAGAATAATCAAGCATCCTGATTTTTATTGTTGAAATTTCTGAAAGAATTTTCAGCCCCATATATACAGCGCTTCCACCGCACAATTCATATTCACCCTTTTTCATTCCATCAAGAAGGTTCAAAAATTTGCCCTCTTCAAGAATCGAGATAACTCTGCTGTCCATTCTTCGAGCAATTTCGTCAGAATGATAGTGCGAAAGGTCTGTACTTAGAACAATTATTGAATTTGTTTTTTTCACAAAAGGTGCAAGATATTTCGCATACAGGTCAAGCTCAGTTTCATTTTCACAACCCATAAGAACTGGAACAATTCTAAAGTTTCCCTTGATTACACATTGAAGAAAGGGAACCTGTACTTCAAGTGAATGTTCGTTATCAAGAATATCGTAGTCAACCCTGAAACCTGGTTTTACCAATATATCGGATACAATTTTTTTATCAACCTGAACATCTCCCATTGGCGTTCGCCAGAAATCTCTGTCATCAGTAACAATGCCAAGAAATTTAGCACTGTGGCTCCTTCCAATCAAAAAAACAGTGTCAATTTTCCTATCCTTGAGTAAAGAATACGCAAATCCAGAGGTTTTGCCTGAATAAATATAGCCGGCGTGAGGAACAATTAAACCACACAGTTGTAATGTCCCATCTGTTTCCTTGTTTTGCTTCAGAAATCCGGTTATTTGAACTTTTAACTTTTCAGGGTCGGATGGATAAAAAGAACCAGCAAATTGTGGACTTCTAATAGTTGCAGAAACAGCCAGTGTTGAATAAAACAGTACTGTTAATGCCAGACACCGGCAATTTTTGTTCCGCAGAATCTGCATTTTCCATTCCTGATATTGTTTTCAATTATTTCAAACCCTTTCCTGTCAATAATAATTTTATCACACTTCGGACATTTTGTATCTTCATAAGGATTATCATAAACATTGCCAATATAGACATATTTCAAACCACACTGTTTTGCTATCTCATGAGCCTTTTCAAGTGTCTGATAAGGAGTTGATGTCAGATGAACAAGTTTATATGTTGGATAAAATCTGCTGAAATGAAGTGGTGTATCAGGCCCGAGATTGGTTTTTATCCAGTTGCAAAGATTCTTCAGTTCCTCAGATGAATCATTGTATCCAGGAACAAGTAGAGTTGTTATTTCAATCCAGATTTTGTTTTTTTTCATAATTTTTAGGGTCTGCAGAACACTTTCGAGATCCGCACCGCAAACATTTCTGTAATACTCCTGAGAGAACCCCTTCAAATCAACATTTGCTGCATCAATATAGGGTAATAATTTTTCCAGTGGTTCCTTATTAATATAGCCTGCGGTATGCATAATGTTCTTAATGCCACTCTGTTTTGCAATTATAGCGGTATCAAGCATATATTCATAGAAATTAACTGGCTCTGAATAAGTATAGGCGATAACAGGACAATTTTTTTCTTTCGCAAGTTTTACCACCTCTTCTGGTAAAAGATTATAATTGCGGGTCTGTTCAGGGCTGCATTGCGAAATCTGCCAGTTCTGACAGAATAAGCATCGCAAAGAGCAACCAGCAGAAGCAATAGAAAAGGTTTTAGAACCGGGTAAATAGTGGAAAAGCGGTTTTTTTTCCATCGGGTCAATTGCGACAGAACATGGCCTGCCATAACCCATTGAATACAGAACACCGCCTGTATTTTTTCTCGCACGGCAGAAACCATATTTTCCTTCAGGGATAAGGCAATTTTTGGGACATAAGTTGCACTTCACAGCGCTATTGTCTGCCTTTTCATAAAACAACGCTTCTTTAAGATGTTCATCACACCAGGATATCAATCCAACACATAAAACAAGGATTGTAATAAAGATTCTAATTTTCATTGTCTATTGATTTTATAAAATCAATCATTCTTTCCCAGTGGGTTGCCTGCCAGTAAATTCTACCGCATTTTTTGCACTGTGAAAAATTCTTCTGGGTTCTTGCAACATATGGAGGTATATCATCTATAACATCAGATAAACTCTTGGGTTCAAGGGGTTGATTGCAAATACTACAGCGTGAAAAAAATACAGTTCTGTCAAAGGTTAAATGCAGTTTCTTTTTAACTTCCTTTAACTGTTCCCTGAGGGTTTCAGATTCAATCAAAAGTGAGGTTGACTTATTTTCTGACACAAATTTTCTATCGCGGGTTAAAACCACTCTTTTTTCATTTCTTGCCCTGTAAGCAAGAAAATATTTGTCCTTGCCTGAAAAATATTCGGTATCAAAACCCAGAAGTCGTAACCATCTTGCTAAACTTCCGAGCATACCATCTGCAATGAATTTTATCTGTTTGTCCATCAATGGATATTTTATTCCTGTTACTTATGGTAATCAAAATTCTACAGAGTGAGAAATATGAGTGATTAAATTAATTCGTTTTCGCAGGTTTTATGGATTCTATTTTTTTTCGCAGCTCCTTTTCTCTCTGTGTATTTCCTGTATTTTCGTATGCCTTTGCCAGAGCAATTAAAATGGCGTTGTCATCAGGAGTCAGTTCATGCGCTTTTGTCAGAAATTTTATTGCCTTTTCATAATTCTGTGTTTCAAGATAGAAAAGACCGATTGATTTAAGTATTTCAGGGTTGTTTCTACTGATGCTGTAAGCTTTTAAAAAATATCTCTCTGCATCAGGAAATTTTTTTCTCCTCTGCTCCACTATTCCGAGATTCAGCAGAATCTGTTCTGAATATGGATTAAATTTCAATGCTTTTATAAAATTGTCATATGCACTGTCAAGCTGGCCGGCAACAAGATACAGCTTTCCGAGATGGAAATAACTCTTAATATTGAAAGGATTGTAACTTACTGCATTCTTTGCATACATTTCTGCTACAAGCCACAAAACAGGATCTCCACTTCTAATTACTGCCCGTGTAATTCTTCTTGATTTTTCAAGTGCATAGCTTGAGTAAAGAACAGCAAATGAAAAAACAATTACAGCACAAATAGATGCCATGCATAAAAAGGCAATTCCGGGATAATTGAATTTTTTTTCCACTGCCTTTTGTTCAAGAACTGTAAAGTACATTCTGCTTAAAATTCCACAGTTTAAAAAGAAAAAGAAACATCCAACAGTGTTCTGCAAAGGAAAAGAAGCAAGAGAATTGACAAGAATTCCGGATATACTTGAAATTGCAAAAATTGAAACAAATTTTTCGGGCTGTCTATTATTCCTGATTGTAAAGATGGACCATGCCATTTTATAAATTGTAAAAATGAAAAACAGAAATAAAGCAAGCCCTATAATTCCGGTTTCAACTGCAATCTCAAGAAAGTCATTGTGTGCTTTATCAACCCTCAGATTTGGCGGAATAAGGACATCGCGTGATTCAGCAGCAATTTTATAGTAGGCAATCTCAAAATTGCCTGTGCCATGTCCGAAAATCGGCCTGTTTTTTATCAACTCAATACAGGTTTTCCATATCAATATTCTGCTCTTTACAGTACCCGGCTCAAATTGAAAAACACCTGCATGAGATTTAAAAATCCCAAAAAAGATAAAAAATACCAGAGCGATTTTTATAATACCGGGAACCAATCTGAATTTAAGGATGAGAAATAATACCACCAGCATTGAAAAGATAAATCCTATCCAGCTGGCACGGGTAAAGGTAAGAAAAAGATGTAACATAAGTATAATGAATGTCAGTGCAAAAAAAAGTCTGTGAAATTTTTTAGTTATCAAAAGCAGCATAAGTGCCCAGGGCAGGATAAGGACAAGATACTCTCCTGCAAAATTTCTCCTTCCAAATGTGGACAGTGCACTATTTTTTATTTCCCATTGTAAGAAATCAAGCCCAAAGTGTTGAAGAATTCCATAAAGAGCAATGGCAAGGGAAGATATAACAAGTATCCTTACAAATAAAAACACATCCTCTCCCCTTCTGAGAATAAATGGAACCAGAAATATAAGTGTTGAACACATGAAAAATAATCCGATTTCAGACAGTCCTGCAATTTTATTGGGTGCAAAAATAAGACAGATGCACTGCCACAGTATAAAAAGGCCCAAAGGCAGATATAAGGGATTCCTGTAAAAGGTAACAAAACCCATATTCAAAAACTTCATTGCAAAATAACACAGGAACAAAACAATGCCAACAAGAGCGACAACAAACTTTGGAAGATTAAAACAGTCTGAAAGGGAAGGAGAAAAGGCAAAAAAAACCAAAATAGAAAAGATTGAAAAATTAACAACAAGTAAATTTTTTCTGTACGTTGCAAATATTTTCTGTTTCATTTTTAAAGATTGAATTCTTATGCGTTCAACATAGTTCAGATTATTTATTATACTTTGATTTTAAAAAAATTGACAACCTGCGCTGAAATTTGTGGAATTTGTAGAAATAGAAAATGTTATTTTACAATTATCTCATTATTTCCTGTAATTGGAATATCTCCTTCACGAAAGGTTGTCAACTTACCATCAAAAGTAAATTTCCCCTTTGCTGTGTCAGGAACCTGAACCTGATAAACAATTGTAAATGGTGCTACCTGTTGAGCCCATTGAAGCCACTTATACAGATTATTTGGCTCAATTCTGGAAAACTGTGGTTCTGATTTTACAAGTTTCCAACCTTCAGGAATTTTTTCTGTAACAATTACTCCGCTTATCTGACTTGCTGGAATTATATTAATTTTCACCGTAATTAAATCTCCTGGATTGCAAAAATTTGGAAGAACCCTTGTTCCGGTTGTAATCATCACCCTGGTGGTCTCTTGCTGTGATTCCTGCTTCAAAGGTAATTTTTCAGTATCATTCTTCTTCTGGGCTGGAGTACAACCGGAAAGGATTATAACAAAGCAACCAAAAACAAAACCCAACAGTGTTATTCTCCCCATATGTACCTATCACCAGAGACAGTCAGACGCACGCTCTTACCAATATCTACATACCCTGTGAACTCTTTTCTTGATTTATTACCTTTTGGAATTGAGACAGCATATTTTATTGTTGTCAAGAATTCACCTTTTTGTGGAATTTCCCACACATACATATTTCTGAAAGGCTGTTTTGAAAGTGGTGGATTTGCTCCAACAAGATCCCAGCCATCAGGAACCTTTTCAATAATTCGCGTACCATGAGGTAAAAAAGGATTTACATTAATGGTGACGACTATAATATCGCCACCCGTATATTTTTCAGGAAGCTTCCTGATTGCAGGAGTCTCGTTTTGCTTTAAATAAGAATCCAGATTGCCAATAAAAATACTCATTATCAAAAAACTCAATAATAAACCTTCAACAATATATTTTGGTTTCATACAATAAAAATGTTAACCCGTTGTTAGATCGTTGTCAAATTAGAATAATCGCGTAAAAAATACTCAAAAATTCGCTTTGCTATCCTTTTGGAAAAGAATAACTCAAATTATTTTATGAAGGTTGGAGAAAAAAAGGTTTCATTTCCCCCTTTATAAAAGGGGGATAAGAGGGGGATTTTCAAAAGAAGAAAAAGTGGCGGTGTAGGGATTTGGCGCCCTCGCCTCCCACTACGGCTCGGGTCGGCCATCCGCTGGCAATGCTGCGCTTGCTCGCATTGCCTTACTTCGCTCCAATTCAAATCCCTTTCAAAGAAGAAAAAGTGGCGGTGTAGGGATTTGACCCCCAGACGTATCGGGTATGAGCCGACTGCTCTGCCACTGAGCTACACCGCCATTTTAAAGTATTCTATAAGCTGTAAAAATGCCTTTGCCCTATGGCTTATTCTATTTTTTTCCTGCATTGAGAGTTCTGCAACTGTTTTCCCGATTTCAGGTATTTCAAAGATCGGGTCATATCCAAAACCATTGTTTCCACGTGGTTCTTCAGCAATCCTTCCGTATAATCTTCCTTCAAAAAACCTGTGGGTTCCCGCAGGCTCTGCCACAGCAATAACACAGATAAAAAATGCATTCCTCTCCTTTTCTTTTAGATGTTGTGTATATTTTAGCAGTTTTTCTATATTTTTTCCATCATCGGCATCAGGACCAGCAAATCTTGCAGAAAAAACCCCTGGTAATCCATCAAGTGCTGGTACCACAAGGCCTGAATCTTCACCAACCACAAACATTTCAGGATAGTATTTTGAAACAAAAGAAGCCTTAATCAATGCATTTTCATAAAAACTTGTGCCTGTTTCTTCTGGCAATTTTTCAACTTCAGGCAGGATTATATCACAATCAAAATCCTTCAAAATTTCCTGTATTTCCTTTATTTTGGAAGGATTCTTAGTAGCCAGACAGAATTTGAAGCTCATTTTTTAAAAATTCTTCTTCAATCCTGATAATTTTACTGATACCCTGCTTGGCAATGGTTATAAGTTCATTGAGTTCATTTTGAGAAAAAGCCATTCCTTCGGCCGCACCCTGAATTTCAATAAATTCTCCCTTACTATTCATCACAACATTAAAATCTACCTGTGCCATTGAATCTTCAGAATAGTTCAGGTCAAGATATTTATTACCATTAACAATTCCCACACTAACTGCACCAATGCAGTTTCTCAAAACAGGCAGAGTGATAAGATTCCTTTTTTTCATCTGAACAAGACCATCTATAACCGCACAGAATGCACCATTTATTGACGCAGTTCGTGTACCACCATCTGCCTGAATTACATCGCAATCCACGATAATCGTCCTTTCACCGATATTGCGCAAATTCACGGCAGCCCTTAATGCTCTTCCTATCATGCGCCGTATTTCCTGACTTCTTCCTGATTGACTGGTACTTCGTAAACTCCGCTCAGGCGTGGAAGCAGGCAACATCCCGTATTCAGCCGTTATCCATCCGGTTCCTGAACCCTGAAGGAATGCTGGAACCTTATCCTCAATGGTTACACAACATAATACTTTTGTCTCTCCCATTGCTATGATAACAGAACCAATAGCATATTTACTTATGTTTCTAGTTATATTAATCTGTCTCAGCTCATCCGGTTTTCTTCCATCTCTTCGTGTCTCCATCCAAACCTTCTTTCTTAATTTCAGCCGGTCAGGTCAAAGGAAAAATTCAGGTTTAGAATTGTCCTCATGGGCACAGGCAAAAATTTGCCTTTTTTATCGGGGTCAGGAACCTGAAATTCATAGTTTACATCAAGATTCAGTTTTCCTCTGGCATTTTTCATTACACCTTTAGCAGCATCAAAAAATATCTCACCATCAGAAGAATTCCTGCCAGTAATTTTTACCTCAGTGTCTTTTTCCCGGGAAGTGTGTTTAATGGTCTGATTTGAAATCAACCTGAACTTTTCCTGATTTTTTGTCCTGCCCTCATAAATATAGGTAAACTCAAGCTGGGGAATCTTCCCTGAAGGAAAATTGAAAGACTCAATTTTCTGAACCCATCTTTTCCCCACGGTCAATGAATCAGGAAAAATTGGAAATAAACTTAAGAATGGAACAAAGTCAAGCATCCCATGTTTTAATGTGGTTGTTTTGTGTATCTTGCCTGTTTTATCAATCTGCAAAAGTAACTGAGGAATGAAAGAAGAAAGCATTGTTTCTGAATTTGTCGTGTCTTCAAATATCTCGTCATTAACAAGAATTTTTGATTTTCTTGCTGACATTTTTATCTGATACAATCCTTCAATTTCACCAAGATTCAACATTTCCAAAACAAAATTCGCTTTTACCCTGAAATTCATGGGCTTTTCATCAAAAGAAGACCATCCTGCAGTACCATTGATATTTACTGTATAGACAAGGTTTTCAAGGGCAGGAAATCTGTAATTCAAAACAAGTCCTGTTTCCTGAGCAAACGCATTAAATCCTGCCAATAAAACAACAACCGCAAAAAAAATGGATATTTTCATTTTTTTATCCTTTCAGCGAATCGGTTTAGTCGCTTCACTGTCTCCTTAATGTTTTCCATATCAGTGGCAAAAGATATCCTGACAAAGCCATCGGCTCCAAAATCATCTCCTGGCACAGTAGCAAGTTTTTCTTCTTCAAGAAGCTTCTGAGCAAGTTGAGTTGATGACATATTGCCAATCTTCATGAGTAGATAAAATGCTCCGGCGGGTCTGCAATACTCAATAAGAGGTGATATGTTGGAGAGGATATAGTCGCGGCGTCTTTCAAACTCTTCAACCATTTTTCCGATAAAACTCTGGTCAGCAGAAATCGCCTCAAGCGCAGCTTTTTGAACAAAGGATGTTGGGTTTGAAGTTGTTTGACTCTGAATATTTGCGATTGCCTTTGCAAGAGGAAGTTCTGCTGCGAGATATCCTATCCGCCATCCAGTCATTGCGTAGGTTTTTGAAACACCATTTACAACAACAGTCAATTTTTTTATTTCATCGCCAAGTGAGGCAATACTGACATGTTTCTGTGCGTCATAAATAAGTTTTTCATATACCTCATCGGAAACCACAATAATCCCGTGCTTACAGGCAATCTCCGCAATCTGTTCAAGTTCCTGTCTGGTATAGACAATTCCTGTGGGATTGGAAGGACTATTGAGAATCAATGCCTTCGTCCTTTTTGTGATTATTGATTTGAAATGCTCAATATCCATTTTAAAATGTTCATTATATCTGCATATAACACATTTTCCACCGGCAAGCTTCACCATTTCAGGATAGCTCACCCAGTAAGGTGCTGGAATAATAATTTCATCGCCATCATCGCAGATGGCGAGCATAATATTGAACAAACTGTGTTTAGCACCACAGGAAACAACAATCTGGTCGGGTTCATAAACAAGATTATTATCCCTTTTGAATTTTTCACATATCGCCTGCCTCAAAGGTTTTATGCCAGAAGAATCAGTGTATTTGGTAAAACCTTCATTCAGTGCTTTAATTGCCACCTGCTTTACAAAATCAGGCGTATCAAAATCAGGTTCTCCCACAGAAAGATTAATAACCTTTTCACCGGCAGCAATCATTTCTGCGGCTTTCTTATTTACCGCGAGAGTGCTTGATGGCTTGATGTTTTTTGCTCTAACCGAAATTTTATCTGCAATCATATACCTCCTTTTTTTATTTTTTATATTTTATCACAAAGCGCATATTACAGTAACCTTTGACAGAAGAAACCATAAAGATTAAACTCATCTATAAAGATTTTTTAATGGAAAAGGAGGCTGTATTGGCAGTATGTATTGGCTATGATATTGGAACAATAAGCTTGAAAAGAGTCATCGTACAGAACAATAAAATAATTGAAATCTTCCCTTATATAAGACACCATGGAAAATTTCTTGATATTATCTTAGAGGACTTAAATACACTTTCAAAATCATTTTCAGCAGTTGATGGTCTTGCCTTTACAGGTTCTGGGGGAAAACAACCTGCAAAAATTCTGGGTGCTGTGTTCATCAATGAGATTGAAGCCCTGATTACAGGGGTGAAGTATCTGTATCCTGATGCAAAAACAATCATTGAAATTGGTGGCGAACATTCAAAATTCGTTGACCTGCAAACAAACGATTTCTCTATGAACGAACTGTGCGCTGCAGGAACCGGTTCGTTTCTTGACCAGCAAGCTTCAAGGTTCAATATGTCCATTGAAGATTTCTCATCTCTTGCTCTTAATGCAAAAAAAGCGGCCATAGTAGCAGGAAGATGCAGTGTATTTGCTAAGTCAGATATGATTCACCTCCAGCAGGAAGGTACACCGGATGAAGAAATAGCCCTTGGTCTGTGTTATGCTGTCGCAAGAAGTTTTAAGGCCGGCATTGCCAAAGGAAAAAATTTTGTTCCACCAGTCGTGTTTTGTGGTGGACTCGCTTTCAACCGTGCGGTTATCAGAGCTTTGCAGGACATTGGTAAGGAAAAATTGGTCATTCCTGAATACCCTGAATCTGTATCTGCTCTTGGAGCAGCACTTGCTTCAAAATCAAAAATTAAAAAGGATACATTATTTATCCTTTCAGAAATTGCCACTATCTTGAAAAAAAGTTCATTGAACATACACCAGGAAAAAGAAAATCTTCCAAAACTTGAGATATTATCTTCAAAGTTGCCTGAGGAGAATACACAAAACCATATTCCAGATGAAAAAATCAAGATCTCCATAGGTATTGATGTTGGTTCAATAAGCACAAATGTTGTTGCAATAGATACTGACAAAAACCTGGTCACAAAGGTTTATATCCGTACAGCTGGACGTCCTATTGAAGCAGTGAAAAAAGGCATATCAATTTTGTACGAAAAACTCGGAACAAATATGGAAGTGGTTGCATGCGGTACTACTGGTTCTGGCAGATATCTAACCGGAGATCTTGTTGGAGCAGACATTGTAATCAACGAAATCACAGCTCAAGCACGGGCAGCTGTTCATATAGACCCTGAAGTTGACACAATTTTTGAAATCGGTGGGCAGGATTCAAAATACATTTATCTGCAAAATGGCGTCATAGTTGATTTTGAAATGAACAAAATCTGCGCTGCAGGAACCGGTTCGTTTCTCGAAGAACAGTCAGAACGGTTTAATATACCCATTGAAAATTTTGGAAGAATTGCTTTGAGCGCAGAATCTCCATTAGACCTTGGCGAACGTTGCACAGTATTCATGGAAACAAATGTTTATGCGCACTTTCAAAAGGGCGCCAGTATTCCAGACATTCTTGCTGGTCTTGCATATTCGATAGTAGCAAATTATCTCAACAGAGTTGTCGGAAGAAAAAAGATTGGCAGAAAAATATTTTTCCAGGGAGCAGTTGCCTTTAACAGAGCGGTTGTTGCGGCTTTTGAGAAGGTTTTGAATAAACCTATTATTGTTCCCAGCCATCATGAAGTTACAGGTGCAATAGGCGCTGCAATAGTAGCCCTTGAAAATTTACCGGAGAAAAGCAAGTTCAGGGGATTTGAGGAAATTATCAATCTAAACTACCAACAATCCACTTTTGAATGTGGAGGATGTTCTAATCATTGTGAAATTAAAAGGGTTTCAACTGCTCAATCAGATACATTGTTTTATGGTGGCAGGTGCGAAAAATATGAGGTTAGAGCATCCGTTCAACAAAAAACACCGGACCTTTTTGCACAACGTAATGCCCTGCTTTTCTCTGATTATTGTGAAAGTGGCGAAAACAGTAAAAACACATTAAGAATTGGAATTCCACGATCAATGTTAACTTATGAATTTTTTCCTTTCTGGAATACTTTTTTCAGAAAACTTGGTTTTTCAGTTGTTCTTTCAGATGAAACAAACAGGAAAATAATAAATTCAGGACTTGAAGCAACCGCCGCAGAAACCTGTTTTCCCATTAAGGTCGTTCTCGGACATGTTCAAAACCTTTTAAGCAAGAATGTAGATTATATTTTCATTCCTGTAATCAGGGATATGCCATGCGACTATAAAAAGATTGATGGAACCAGAAGGGGTAGTTATACATGCCCCTATGTCCAGGCCATAGCAACAATTGTAAAAAGTTGTCTGGATGTGCCTTCAAATTTGATTCTTGATCCTGTAATCAATTTCAGTTTCAAACACTATTCAAAAAGGAATCAACTTGTAAACCTGGGAAAAATCCTCGGAAAAAACAGATCAGAAATTCTTCAAGCAGCAAGATCCGCAGAGTTTGCACAGAAAAAATTCAAAGAAACCATAAAAAAAGAGGGTAAAGAAATTCTTGAAAAACTCCCTTCAGACGCGGTCGCCACAGTGATTATAGGCAGGCCATACAATTGTTGTGATTTGATGATTTGTATGGATATTCCGGTGAAACTGAGAAATTTGGGATTCTGGGTATTACCCCTTGACTATCTACCAATTGAAAAATTTGACATCTTTGAAAAATGGCCGAATCTTTACTGGGAATTTGGTTATCGTATGATGTGTGCACTGGAAATAATAAAGCATGACACGCGATTGTATCCTGTGTATATCACAAATTTTGGTTGCGGTCCCGATTCTTTTTTACTTCAATATTTTGAAAGGGAAATAAACAAGCCGTTTTTAAAAATTGAAGTTGATGAACATACTGCCGGAGCAGGAATTATTACAAGATGTGAAGCATTTGCAGATTCATTAAAAAACTATAGACGATTACAGCACATTCCATTCAAAAATTCTGAAAAAAAGAAACTTCCTGTAAGTAAAGTTCATTTCAGTCCTTCCACCAGACGAAAGGTGTTTGTTCCATATATGGGTGATGGTTCTCTGATTATAAAGTCAGTACTTCGCAGTTTAGGAATTGATACAGAGGTTATGTACGCGGATAGAGAAACACTTGAACTTGGCAGAAAACATACACTTGGCAAGGAGTGTTATCCATTTATCATCACCACTGGTGACATGCTCAAAACTTTGAAATACAACGACCCCGATAAAATCGCCTTCTTCATGCCCGTAAGAATCGTTTATTTTTTTGAGATTATCGATATCAATATAACATAAGCATAAATCTGAATGGTTAGCATTTGCCATCTGTATTTGTTTTTCCAGTTGTATCAGTCCTGTATGGCGGTTAAACAAACCTGTCATCATATCCATTGTTGCATATTGAGTCAGCAATGCTTCGTTTTGTTTTTTCTCGGTGATATCCCTTGCTATTCCCAGTATGGATTTGTAATTATGGCTTTCAATAAGG
>JAOAAW010000037.1 GCA_026418655.1 bacterium
GCTTGGAGGAACGCCTGTTCTTAAGCCAGAAGAGTGGTATAAGATGACAAATTGTGGATATGATGCACCTGAAAATCCAGAGGTAATTCCGATTGTCAAACAGAATATCAAAGGTGAACAGTGCGCAATTGAGGTCTACCAGAAACTTGCTGAAATGCTGAAGGATAAGGACCCGGTTACCTACTACATGATTCTTTCTATTCTGAAAGATGAAATTGAGCACGAAGACGATCTAATCAATCTTCTTGAGGATATTCAGTAATCCAGAAATATAATAAAAACCGGCGGGTTTTAAATCTATGGAACCTGCCGGTTTAATTTTTCATACTCCTTCCAGAGTTCTTCAGGAAATCTCTTTCCGAAGGACTCAAAGAATTTTTTGATATCTTCAAGTTCTTCTTTCCAATCTTTGACATCCACATCCAGAATTGTCTTCAATTTTTCATCAGGAACATCTATTCCTGTTCTTTCGATATCATTTATGTGTGGAACAATACCAATAGGTGTTTCTCTTCCTGAGACCTTATTATGAACCCTGTCAATAATCCATTTTAAAACCCTTATATTTTCTCCAAATCCAGGCCAGATGAATTTGCCGTTTTCATCTGTTCTGAACCAGTTGACAGTAAAAATTTTGGGTGGATTTTTCATTTTTCTTCCCATTGAAATCCAGTGACTGAAATAATCAGCCATGTTATAGCCGCAAAATGGAAGCATTGCCATGGGATCTCTTCTCAAAACGCCAACCTTATGGATTGCTGCTGCTGTTGTTTCTGAACCACTTCTTGCACCCATGAATACTCCATGTTCCCAGGAAAATGCCTCTACAACCAGTGGAATAAGTTTTGTTCTTCTGCCACCAAAGATTACTGCTGATATTGGAACACCATCTGGATTGTCAAACTCCTTTGATAGGCAAGGTGTATTATATATTGAAACTGTAAATCTTGAATTTGGATGTGCTGCATTTTTGCCTGATTCTGATGTCCATGGATTTCCCTGCCAATCAAGCATGTTTTTCCCAGGCGGGTCATCCATTCCTTCCCACCATGGCTCATTTGTATCAACATTCAATCCAGTGTTTGTAAAGAGGGTTGGATAAAAGTTTTTCCCTTTCAGTGTTCTCATCATATTGGGATTTGTCTTCATGGATGTCCCTGGAGCAACTCCAAAAAAACCTATTTCAGGGTTTATTGCGTACAATCTTCCGTCATCTCCAATATGAAACCAGGCAATATCATCCCCAATCGTCCATATCTTGTAACCAGGAAGTGCAGATTCCATCATAGCTAAATTTGTTTTTCCACAGGCAGATGGCATTGCAGCAGTAATATAGGTAATATTACCCTGAGGATCTTCAATACCCATGATAACCATATGTTCTGCAAGCCATCCTTCCTGATAACCCAACCATGAGGCAATTCTGAGTGAGAAACATTTTTTCCCCAGCAATGCATTTCCACCATATCCAGAGCCAACACTCCAGACAAGATGTTCATCAGGAAAATGCATGATGAACCTTTTTTCAGGGTCAAAATCTCCAACAGAATGAAGACCTTTAACAAAATCGTCTCTATTTCCTATTTTTTCAATGACTGTTTTGCCCATTCTTGTCATTATACGCATGCTCACAGCAACATATGATACATCTGTCAGCTGAACGCATGCTTTAGCAAATGGACTTTCAGGATGCCCCATCATATAAGGCAACACATACATTGTTCTTCCGCGCATACATCCATCTGAAAGACGGGTAAGAAGTTTTTTTGCTTCATCGGGATGCATCCAGTTATTGTTTGGTCCAGCAATCTCTTTATCCGGATGGCAAACATAGGTCAGGTGCTCTGTTCTTGCGACATCAGTTGGATGACTCCTGTGAAGATAGGCAACAGGCCATTTTTCCTGATTCAATAAATAAAAGATAGGCTTTCCATTAATTTTTTCCTGTTCCATGCCAACCTGCATAAGCCTTCGTGCTTCTTCTTCACTTCCATCGCACCAGTAAATCCTGTCTGGTTTTGTAAGCTGCGCCTGTTGTTCTACCCATTTTTCAAGCGGTGTTGCCATAAAAAATCTCCTGTGTGGTTAAAAAAATTTTTTCTTTTGAACAGTAATTATACAGGATTTTTTTCAGGATGGCAAATTACAAAAATTTTCTGTATAGCAATCTGTGCGTTTGACAAAAAAAACAGGTATGATATTATTAAAATAAACAACGTTATATCATTTGAAAGGAGGTGAGAAAAATGAGAAAAGGTTTTACTCTAATTGAGCTTCTTGTTGTGATTGCAATTATTGCAATCCTTGCTGCAATGTTGCTACCGGTTCTCGGTAGGGCAAGAGAAAGGGCAAGAAGTGCAGTATGCATCAGCAATCTGAAACAGATTGCACTTGCTTCAAAACTCTACATTGATGATTATCCTGGAACCCTTCCCAGAATGCCGAGCGTATTTTATGTTGGTTCAACACAGGTTGGTTTCTGCACAGGTCTTTATGACCTTAATTATGTAAGAAACTGGCAGGTCTTCAAGTGCCCTTCTGATAAAAGAAAGGTTGACTGGACAAGAGCAGGTCAGTATGCAAGTTATTCAATGAATACAGGAAGAGATTGGGAAGGATATTATGGTTTTCCTGAGGTTTCAGCTGATGGTACTGCGGATGAAGAAGGAACAATATATATCTTTTGCACTCGCAACTGGACAGGAAATGGCGCTGTACATCCAGACGACTGGAGGAATGCATATCTTGCAGGAACAGCTGGAGACCATAATGGCCTGATAAATATTATCTTCTGTGATCTTCATGTAGGAGCCCTTGGAGCAAAATATCTAACAACTCAGATGGATGCACCAGGTTGTGTGTGGGGTAAAGGTCCCTGGTCATATTCAAAAAATAATTAGAAACCCAGGGAGAAAAGTGGAAAGGGGGTGACATAAAATGAGAAAAAAAGGATTTACCTTAATAGAACTGCTTGTTGTAATTGCAATAATAGCCATTCTTGCTGCAATGATGCTACCCACACTTGGAAGGGCAAGAGCAAAGGCAAGGATGGTAACCTGTCTGAACAACCTTAAACAGATTGGACTTGCTGTCCAGCTTTATCTGAGCGATTACAATGATAACTGGTACCCACGACTCAATGGAGTAGAACAATATGGCTATACCTGGGAATGGGGGCTGAACTATCAGCCTGGAAAGGCAGTCACAGGATTCCTGTATACCCTCATTCAAAAAGGTTATCTTACAGGAACAATGACC
This sequence comes from bacterium, assembly GCA_026418655.1. Classification (GTDB taxonomy): domain Bacteria; phylum Ratteibacteria; class UBA8468; order B48-G9; family DTJG01; genus DTJG01. Next base: position 3,259 of record JAOAAW010000037.1, read on the forward strand.
TATGGAACAGGTTCCTACTATGGTGGCTCATATAATGATTATCTTGCGGCATCCACTGGTATGGTGCATTGTCCCTGTCTTGACCCTTACTGGGAAATGTACAGACGTGCCGGTTATCCTGGATGGTGTGATTATGCCTATAACAAATATCTTCCTCTGAACGCAAAAAAATTGGGCAGGGTTATAAAACCAGCAGAGACACTTCTGTTTTTCGAAAGCAGGGCTGGTGAATGTGGACCAACAGACCCTGACCCAAGCTTTAACAAGGTCTGGGTTCAAAACTGGATGTATTATGGGTATGGCAGACACTGGCAGTTTGAGCTTATTAATGCTGTCTTTGTTGATGGACACGCGACTTCTCTGACATGGAATGATTTTATAAAGGGTGGCTGGCCGCAGTAGTACAGGTGAAATTGGCTTACTGAAAAATTCACGGGAGATTTTTTTCCCGTGGGTTTTTTATTTGAAGTTCTTCAGGGTATGGATTGAAATACTTTTGAGAAAGCAGGTATTTTACATCAAATCTGAAAACAAAACTTTTCATTAGTTCCAGCAATGTTCCCAAGTGTATTTTTTCCTGTTGATATTTTTTCAACAAAGACAAAAAATGTCTTTTTTCTGCTGGATTTAATCTGTTTGAAAAATATCCATAGATATGCTGGATAACATTGATCTGTTTTTTTATCCCTGGGTTTCTTTCAAAGGCTGTGTAAAAAATGCCTGCATAATCTCTCATGGTTTTTTCAAGACTTCCTTTCTTATAATTTGCAACAATTTTACCAAGTTTTGCCATTTTACCTTGATTGTAAAGCATCAAAAGATACTTATGCCTTGCATGAAAATCTACAAGTTGACTGATTGAGCTAATTTTTTTCTCAAGGTTTCCACATTCAGCAAAAGCAAAAACCTTTGTTAAAAAGTTATGGCGTATTCCAACATTCTTTAACCTCAACTCGTCTTCAACAGGCTTATATGGGAATTTCTCTTTAACTATTTGAGCAAAAAGGCCTGTGCCAATTTTTATGATGTCTCTTGCGTTTTTATCTCTGTAAATCTTTGTTCCAGAATATCCGCAGGATGGTGATTTTCCTTTCAGAATAAAGCCATCAACTTCTTTCAAATCATCAAGAAACCGGGCTGAAAATTCTTGCATCTTTTCGGTTAAATCAAGGTTTGTCTTTGTCTGGAATATTCTAAAGACATCATCTGACATGTAAATCCTGATCGGGTCCCTTGGAACACCAAGCCCTATAGAAACTTCAGGACAAACCTTAATAAAATCAACAAATTTCTTTAATTGCTGTACAAGGTCATTGTGAAGAATTTCACCATTGTATCTTACAGGTTCTGAATCCAGACAGGCGCTCAAAACTATAATGGGTCTTGCAAAATTATTCTTGAAGTCCATAAATTTTAACCTTTTTATAACTGGAATGCAAAAATACTTCCCCTGTTTTCTAATTTTAACATTTTTTGAGTTTTGTTTTAAAAATCCCATTTTGACATTGGGTGTGATTGTGTTAAAATAATTTGGTTAAGCGGAGAAATTTATGAAGATAAAGGTGCTTGCAACAGACAACATAGAAAAAGAGGGTATCGAAATCCTGCAAAAAGCTGGATTTAATGTAGTGGAAAAAGGGAAAATGGCAGAATCAGAACTGGTTGATATCATTGGCGATTATGATGTTTTGATTGTTAGAAGTGCAACAAAGGTAACAGCGCCTGTCATAGAAAGAGGGAAAAAACTAAAAATCATAGGCAGGGCAGGTGTTGGACTTGACAATATTGATATAGAAGCTGCAACATTGCGCGGTATCATTGTCATGAATGCACCAGAAGGAAACACTCTATCTGCTGCAGAGCACACATTTGGATTGATACTGGCTATGGCAAGGCAGATTCCTTCTGCATGCAACATGGTTAAATCCGGCAAGTGGGACAGAAAAAAGTTTATGGGTACTGAACTATTTGGTAAAACTCTGGGTATAATAGGGCTTGGAAGAATAGGCAGAAGGGTTGCTCAATATGGAAAGGCCTTTGGCATGAATGTGCTGGCGTATGATCCTTATGTCAGTGAAGACGAGGTTGAAAAACTTGGTGTGAGCCTTGTTACTCTTGAGGGAGTCTGCAAACAGGCGGATATCATCACATTACACCTGCCACTGTCAAAAGAAACTCAGAATATTCTTTCTGAGCATCACTTCTCAATGATGAAAGATGGAGTTATGATTGTCAATGTTGCAAGGGGTGGGCTTTTTGAAGAGTCTGTACTGGAAAAATATATTCACAAAGGTAAGGTCAGAGCAGCTGCTCTTGATGTTTTCTGCAAAGAACCACCCGATTGCACCACTCTGATAGGTCTTGAAAATGTGATTGTTACTCCACACCTTGGAGCTTCCACTAAAGAGGCACAGGTAAGTGTTGCGAAAGATATATGCCAGCAAATTGTAGATGCACTGATGCATAAAATTATCAGGAATGCAGTAAATGTTCCCTCTATTGACAAGGAGGTTATATCACTTTTTGGAGGATATCTAACCCTTGCTGAAAAGTTGGGGTTATTTCTTGCCCAGGCAATAGATGGAAATGTTGAGAATCTCTCAATAGAGTTTGCAGGTGAAATTACAAATTATGATACAGCGCCATTAAAGGCATATTTCAGCAAAGGCTTTGCTGGATGGTTTCAGGATGCAACTTATGTAAATGCACCTTTGATTCTTAAAGAAAAAGGAATAAAACTTATTGAAAAAAAAGCATTGTCAGCAAGACAATTTTCAAATCTTATCAATGCTGTGGCTAATGGCAGTAAAAAGAGTGTTTCAGTTTCAGGAACTGTTGTTGCTGCTGAACCAAGGATTGTTGAAATAGATGGCTATCATGTGGAAGCAGTACCTGAAGGTGCTCTTATTGTGTGCAGAAATGATGATGTGCCGGGAATAGTGGGACATATCGGAACAATCCTTGGTAAAAAGAATGTCAATATTGCAGCCATGACTATGGGACGAAAAGTAAAAGGTGGACAGGCAATAACAGTTTTAAATTTAGACCAGGAAATAGATAAACAAACAATTAACGAAATCGGGAAATTCCCGGGAATCAGATCAGTGCAATTGATAAGGTTATAAAATGAGAAAAACCATTGTAACCCATTATTCAACCGGCATAAAGGATTACCTGACCGGTATACAATTGCGCATTTCTGATTAACCATCCCGGGTTTTTCCGATTAAAATTAAGGGGGTGGTTACGATTAACTCAACACCAATTATCATACCATTATTTATATTCTGGGGTGCTCTTGCTCTGCTCATAGGATATCTTTGGAGAAAGTTTGTTGGGGAAAGAACAATTAAAGCAGCAGAAGAAAGAGCCAGGGAAATTATCAGGGAAGCAGAAAACATTGCTCTGACAAAGAAAAAAGAACTTGATATCCAGACAAAAGAGACGCTGTACAGGCTACGCTCTGAATTTGAAAAAGAAACCAGAAACAAAAGGAAGGAACTTCAGTTTCTGGAAAGAAGACTGAATCAGAAAGAAATTCTCCTTGAAAAAAAGGCAGAATTGCTGGAAAAAAGAGAAGGAGAATTAGCAGGCAGGGAAGCACGGTTAGCTGAAAAAGAGCATGAGATACAGCAAAAAATTCAGGAACTTGACAATAAAATTGAGCAGGAAATCAAAAAACTGGAAGAAATTTCAGGTATGACAAGGGAACAGGCAAAAGAAACACTTATCAAGACAATGGAGCAGGAAGCAAGAACAAGCTCTCTGGAAATTATTCGCAAGATAGAGACCGAGGCAAGGGAGATTGGAAACAAAAAGGCCAGAGAAATACTCCTTGCTGCCATGCAGCGACTTGCATCTGAAGCAGCCACTGAAAGCACTGTCAGTGTTGTGAGTTTACCAAACGATGAAATCAAAGGCAGAATTATTGGAAGGGAAGGAAGAAATATTCGTGCATTTGAATCCGCTACAGGAGTAGATTTAATTGTTGATGATACTCCCCAGGCAATAACAATATCTTCATTCAATATCTACAGGAGAGAAATAGCGAGAATCGCTCTTGAGAAACTCATTGCTGATGGCAGGATACATCCAGGAAGGATAGAGGAAGTTGTTCAGAAGACAATTCAAGAAATGGAGGAACAGTTGATTGAGGAAGGGAAAAACGCAGCTTTTGACCTTGGAATAGAAAATCTTCATCCTGAAATAATAAAGCTTATAGGAAAATTGAAATACAGGACAAGTTTCGGCCAGAATGTATTGCATCATGCAAAAGAATCTGCATTTCTTGCAGGTATGATCGCTTCAGAAATAGGTCTTAACCCAAAAATAGCAAAAAGGGCAGCACTTTTGCATGATATTGGAAAAGCACTTGATCAGGAAGTTGAAGGAAGTCATCCTGATATTGGAGCAGACATCCTTAAAAAGTTTGGGGAGCCGCAGGAAGTAATTGATGCAGCACTTAGCCACCATAAAGACCTTGATATTGCTTCACCTTATACAGTTATTGTACAGGTATCTGATGCGCTTTCAGCAACAAGACCTGGAGCAAGAAGAGATACCCTTGAAAGTTATCTGCGCCGTGTTGAAGAACTTGAAAAAATCGGGGCTTCCTTCAAAGGAGTGGACCAGGCATACGCAATATCCGCTGGAAGGGAAATCAGGGTTATTGTGAAACCAGAAGAAATCACTGACCAGCAGGCAATGCTTCTGGCAAGAGATATAGCAAGAAAGATTGAGGAAGAATTGAAATATATCGGGCAGGTCAAGGTAACAGTAATAAGAGAAAAAAGAGAAACAGAATTTGCCAGATAATGCCAGGGTAATGGAGAAATAAGGTCAGAATATATGTGGGAAACAGTTTATGTGTGTGTATTTCTGGTTTCCATGAGTTTTTCATTGTTGCTGGTGCCGGTGGCAAAAAAATTTGCCATTATTTTTGATATACTTGACCATCCTTCACCCAGAAAGATACATAATCTACCAACACCACTTACAGGCGGAATAGCTCTGTATTTTTCAATTCTTGCCACAATTATTGCTGGATTAATTGCAGGAAGATTACTGCCAGAATTTTTTACCATCTATTACAGTGGTATATCTTCTGTGCTTCTAAAATTAACGATTTTTCTCACCACATCAGCAATTGTTGTTATAGCAGGCTTCATTGATGATATTTATCATCTCAAGCCACCTGTGAAACTTGGTTTCCAGATAATGTGTGGAATTATAACTTTTCTTGCAGGAATAAAAATTTCACTATTTTCTTCCAGTGTTATACTCCATCTTTTTTTTACAATTGGCTGGATAGTCGTATGTATGAACAGTTTCAATCTTCTTGACCATACAAACGGTCTTGCAGCTGGTGTTGCATTTATTGCAGGTACCATATTTTTCATCACAGCTGCAATAAACGGGCAGTTATTTATAGCGACACTTCTTGCCTGTTTTCTCGGTGGTGTTCTTGGCTTTCTGAAATATAATTTTCCTGATGGAAAGATATTTCTTGGAGAATGCGGAAGCAGTTTTTTAGGCTATTTTCTGGGATGCCTTGCTATCATGGGAACATATTACAGGTATCAGCCACATCAAAGTTTTCTTCCTGCACTCAGCCCACTGTTGATATTTTCTCTTCCTTTTTTTGATACACTGAATGTTATCTATATCAGATTTAAAAATAAAAAACCAATTTTTCAGGCTGACACCAATCATATCTCACACCGTCTGGTTCGCCTTGGCATGAGTCAAAACCAAGCTGTCGGTTTCTGTTATCTATTAACACTTGCAACCGGGCTTGGGGCGTTACTTTTATCCAAAGTTAATCTTGCGGGAGGGCTGGTGATCTTTATTGAGACAATTTTGATTCTAATGTGTGTTGCCATTCTTGAAAGTACAGGAAGAAAAAATGGCTGAACTCATTGTCAGTCTTGATATCAACAACAGAAAAGACATTGAAAAACTGATAGAGATGCTTGGCTCATCAGTTGAACATTATAAAATCGGACCTGTTCCATTGCTGACTTTCGGCACAGAAATTATGGAATTTTTGTCAAATAAAAAAAAGAAGATATTCCTTGACCTAAAGTTTTTTGATATTCCAAACACTGTTGAAAATGCGGTTTATAGTGCGTGTAAATTAAACCCTCATTTACTGACAGTGCATACCCTTGGTGGGAAAAATATGCTGAAGGCAGCAATTTCTGGCAGAAACAGAGCAGGTGGTGACACCAAAATCATAGGGGTTACATTGCTCACATCTTTCTCACAGGAAGACCTCGAAAATATTGGAATCAAAGGCAATATCGATGAATGCATTCTGCAACTTGCGGAAATATCTTTTGAATGCGGATTGGATGGAATTGTATGCTCTGCCAGAGAACTTGAATTTTTGAGAAAAAAATTTCCATCTGATTTTTTAATGGTGTGTCCTGGCATCAGGCCAGGCGGCAACAGATTTGATGACCAGAAAAGAAGTGCTACAGTCAGTCAGGCAGTAAGAAATGGTGCAGATTATCTTGTCATAGGAAGACCAATCATAGAAAGTGAAAACCCGGTGGCGGTTGTCAGTCAGATTAAAACAGAAATAAAGGAAAATGAGCCGAAAAGAGAGAATCCTTGAAATTGACCTGGAAGCCATAGAACACAATGTAAAAACTCTTAAGAAATTTACAGGAAGAAAACTTCTGGCATGTGTAAAATGCAATGGATATGGAACCGGCGCTACACCTGTAAGCAAGAAAATTGAAAAACATATAGATTGGTTTGGTGTGGCAACTCTTGAAGAAGCAATTGCACTGCGAAAATCAGGAATAAAAAAACCAATTCTTGTACTCGGACCCACTTTTGCAAAAGAAGTCAGAAAGGCAATAGAGTATAACATTTCCCTTACAGCTGCAAGCATGGAATTCATAAGAGAAGTCAAAACAGCAAATCTTTCTGTCCATATTAAGGTTGATACAGGCATGGGTAGAATTGGCATCTTACCGGAACAACTGTACCAGGCAGTGGAAATAATGAAAAATTCAAAGGTAAAGATTGAAGGGATCTTTTCCCATTTTTCAGATTCCGAAAATCCGGATAGAAAATTTGCTCTCAAACAGATAGAAATTTTTGAAAAAGCCCTTGCCGCAATACCTTCAAGATTGAAAGGTATTACACATATTGCCAATTCTGGTGGAATTGTTAATGTCCCTGAAAGTATCAAAAATTTTCAAATGGTAAGAACAGGCCTGCTACTTTTTGGAGTGTATCCGACATTATTCTTGCGTATTTTCAAAAGTATCCCTGGACTGCGATATGCCCTGCGAGGAAAAGCTCGCATCCTTCTAATAAGAGAAGTGGAAGCTGGAACAAAAATCAGTTATGGCGGTGTGTATGAATGTCCATACAAAACAAAAATCGCAATTGCAGGGATTGGTTATGGTGACGGACTGAGAAGGGGACTTTCCAATAAATTTTTTATCAAGCATAATAAAGAGCTTTTTCCAATAAGAGGAAGAATATGTATGGACCAGACAATTATTGAAGTGGATGACACCATAAAAGAGGGTGCAGAAATTATCTTTCTTGACGAGCAACTATCCATTGAAAACATGGCTGAAATTTGTAAAACAGTACCGCAAGAAATTATGACAGGTTTTGGTGTATCAAGATTAAAAAAGGTTTACCATGAGTAAGCAAATTGAAAAATCCTTGAAAGAAATAAACCTGTATCTTGAAAAATGTTTGAAGCCCACTGGCGGTATGGCAAAAAACCTTGATAAGGCAATGCATTATGCTGTTTTCCCGGGTGGCAAGAGAATAAGGCCATTACTTGTTATGGCTGTGGCAAGGATTATTGGAGTTTCTCCAAAAAAAATCCTGCCATCAGCATGCGGGATTGAACTTATTCATTGTTTTTCACTTGTTCATGATGACCTTCCCTGCATGGACAATGATGATTTCAGAAGAGGTAAACCAACATGTCATAAAAAATTCGGACAGGCACAGGCACTTCTTGCAGGAGATGGACTTTTGTGTCTTGGGATAAGAGAGATTGCAAAATGTGGTGTTCCTGAAGCAGTCATAAGAACCTGCGATGCACTTGGTCCAGATGGTATGGCAGGTGGACAATCCCTTGATATGATTTTTAAAAACAAAAAGATACCCCAAAAAACGAAAAGATGGATAGATAGAAAAAAAACTGGAGAATTATTCTCACTCTGTTTTGAAATACCTGCGATTGTTGGAAAATTTGATAGGAGAAAAACAGAAAAATTTAGAAAAATTGGTACGCTTTTCGGACAGGCATTCCAGATGCTTGATGACCTGAAAGATGAAGAAGGTGATAGGAAAAAGCTTGAGTCAGGATTAAAAAAAATAACAAACTGTCTGTTGAAAGAAATCAAAAAGTTTGGTAAAAAAGCAGACATGCTTGAAAACCTTGTTAGAAACATTTTCGGCAGTTTTGTTGAAATTTGAAACTATGATAGAATAGACATAAATTTTGAGGAGGAATTATGGCAATAATAGAAACAAAAGAACTCACCAAACACTACATTCTCGGGAAAAAAAAGATTGTTGTGGGTCTTGAGAAGGTAAACCTTGAAGTAAACCAGGGAGAGATATTCGGAATTCTTGGACCCAATGGTTCTGGAAAAACCACCTGTCTGAAGTTATTGCTGGGAATTTTGTTTCCAACATCAGGTCAGGCCTATATTATGGGAAAACCACCCTATGACGTTGAGATGAAACAGCATGTCGGCTTTTTACCTGAAAATCCGTATTATTATGATTATCTGACAGGACCTGAACTGCTGCAATTTTATGCAAGTTTGTTTGGTATTGACTCTGATACATCTAAGAAAAGGATAGATGAACTTTTGGAACTTGTTGAATTGCATAATGTCAGAAGGCTTCATCTACGGCATTATTCAAAAGGAATGCTTGAAAGAATTGGACTGGCAGCAAGTTTAATAAATGACCCCGAGATTTTAATTCTTGATGAACCCACAACCGGACTTGACCCTATCGGCTGCAGAGATACAAGGAATCTTTTGCTGAAGCTTAAAGAACAGGGAAAAACGATTCTGCTGTCAAGTCATTTCCTCTCTGAAGTTGAAAGGGTCTGTGACAGGATTGCAATCTTTCACAGGGGGTACCTTCTTGCAACCGGTACCCTTGATGGATTGAACAAACAGTATCAGGCAGAAAATCTTGAAGATCTTTTTGTAAAAACAATCTGCACATTTGATAATCAACAGGCTGTAAAAACAGGAGAAGCAACATGAAAAAGATGTGGCTTATAGGTCTTAACACTTTCAGGGAATCTATCAGGAAGAAAACTCTTTATATCATTCTTATTTTTGCCTTGATTGTTATCGGTGCTTCAAAACTTTTTTCCTTTCTTACAGCAGAAGAAGAATTAAAGATGATTAAGGACGTCAGTTTCTCAGCCATTGAGTTTTTTGGAGCGCTCATTGCAATCTTTGGCTCACTTTATGCTCTTTCAGGGGAAATAGAACGTCGCACCATCTACACACTTCTAACAAAACCAATAAGGCGTTCTGACTTTGTAATTGGTAAATTTTTCGGTGTTTCAATGATTATTTTTGTAAATTTCATTCTTGCATCAGCATTTTTTATAGGACTTCTCATCTTCAAAAAAAGCCCGCCTGATATCCAGGTCTTCAAAACCCTGCTTTTAATATTCTTTGAGCTTATTCTGATAGGAAGTATTACATTAGCCCTCGGTACATTTACCTCTGATGCCTTCAATATCATCTGCTCTTTCTTCCTTTACATTGTCGGTCATCTTACCTCTTATGGAAAAGAATTGATTGAAAGAATGGAAAGTGTTGTTATGAGAGGATTGACGGACATGTTATACACATTGGTTCCAAATTATGAAAATTTTAATATCAGGGACAAGATAGTTGTTGGTCTTGATGTTAGCTGGAGTTATGTTGGCTGGACAATTCTGTATGGGATTTTGTATCTTTGCATTGCTCTTGAGATAGCACTCTACTTTTTTGAGAAAAGGGAAATATGAGAAAAAAAGGCTACAGATATTTTCTTATCATTATTGTTTTGTTTGTTGGGATTCACCTTGTTCAGGTTCAAATTGACTACAGGAAAAAACTTGAAAATCTTGAAAGTGCTCTGGTTCTGATGCCTGGACAGATGGCTGGAAGTCTGGTTTTAGGCGGCTTTAAAGGTCTTGCCGCAGATCTACTGTGGCTGCAGATGGAATCATACTGGCACAGTGGACAGCATTTCAAAATACTTCCAATGCTTGAAGCAATCGCATGGCTTCAACCAAGCTATATCCTTGTCTGGACAATAGGCGGCTGGCATATGGCATAT
>JAOAAW010000053.1 GCA_026418655.1 bacterium
ATAAAAAATTTTGAAGAAGTCAGTCATGGTCTTACAGAGCAGGACGCTGTTGAAGAAGCAAAAAGATGCCTTGGTTGCAAAAAACCTTTATGTGTTGGTGGATGTCCTGTTGAAATTGATATTCCTGCGTTCATAAAAAAAATTGCAGAAAAAGACTACAAAGCCGCGATAAGGATTATCAAGGAAAAGAATGTCCTTCCAGGTATATGTGGAAGAGTTTGTCCGCAGGAAACACAGTGTGAAGGGGTTTGTGTTCTTGCTAAGAAATCAGAACCCGTTGCGATAGGATTGCTTGAAAGGTTTGCTGCAGATATGGAAAAAGAAAAAGAATTGCCCATGATAAGGGAAAAACATAATACACCTGTGGCGGTTATAGGAAGTGGACCAGCAGGCCTTACCTGTGCTTCAGAGCTTGCTAAACATGGATATCCGGTCACCATTTTTGAATCCCTACATTTACCAGGGGGAGTTCTTACATATGGGATACCTGAATTCAGGTTGCCTAAAAAGATTGTGCAAGAAGAAATAGAATTTGTCAGGAAACTTGGTGTAGAAATTTTAACAGATGCTGTTATCGGTAAAACCCTGACCATAGATGACCTGCGAAAGATGGGATATAAAGCAATATTTATCGGCGTTGGTGCAGGATTGCCTTCTTTCATGGGTATCCCGGGCGAAAATTTACTTGGCGTCTACTCTGCAAATGAGTTTCTTACAAGGGTAAATTTGATGAAGGCATATAAATTCCCAGAGTCAACGACTCCGATTTTCGTAGGAAAAAATGTTGCTGTAATTGGAGGTGGGAATGTTGCTCTTGATGCGGCACGTTCTGCCCTGAGGTTGGGAGGGAAGGTTAGTGTACTTTATCGCAGGACAGAAAATGAAATGCCCGCAAGAAGAGAAGAATATGAAAATGCGAGAGAAGAGGGTATTGAATTTCATTTCCTGACTCTTCCTATCAGATTTATTGGAGATGAAAATGGCTATCTTAAGGGTATTGAAGTTATAAAAATGGAATTAGGAGAACCTGATGAAAGTGGAAGGAGAAGACCTGTACCGATAAAAGGTTCAGAAACAATCATGGAGTTTCAGACAGCGATTGTTGCTATAGGACAGAAACCAAACCCTTTATTGACATCGACAATGCCTGAGTTAAAACTCGGCAAATCAGGAACAATTATTGTGGATCCTGAAACATGCCAGACCAACATAGAAGATATATTTGCAGGTGGAGATATTACAACTGGTGCTGCAACAGTCATAAGCGCAATGGGTGCCGGAAAAAAAGCAGCACATTCTATAATGGAGTATCTTGAAGGTAATAAGAATCTTGTGAGAACAAAACCCGGTAATTTTGACACTGCTGATGAAAAAAGTTAAGATTTTAGAAAAAGATTTTTAACAGGGAGGAGATATGCCAGTGATTCTGCCAATTTTAATCTTTTTGGCGATAATAATACTTTCCAACACGATCAAGATAGTTGCTCAATACGAGAGGGGTGTTGTATTCAGACTGGGTCGTTTGATGGAACCACCCCGGGGACCTGGTCTGACATGGTTGATTCCAGGTATTGAAAAAATGGTCAGGGTCAGCCTGAGGACAGTTACATTTGATGTTACACCGCAGGAGGTTATGACAAGAGACAATGTTCCGATTAAGGTCAATGCTGTCGTGTGGTTCAGGGTTATGGATCCTGCAAAAGCAATAGTTGAGGTTGAAAATTACCATCTTTCAACAATGCAGATTGCACAGACCACCCTCAGAGGGGTACTGGGTCAGATGGAACTCGATGAAATTCTTTCAGAGAGAGATAAAATCAATCATAGGTTGCAGCAAATAATTGATGAGCAGACAGACCCATGGGGTATAAAAGTCAGTATAGTTGAGATAAAAGAAGTAGAATTACCCGATACGATGAAAAGAGCAATGGCGCGCCAGGCTGAGGTTGAGAGGGAAAGACGTGCAAAAGTTATCAATGCAGAAGGGGAATATCAGGCGAGTGAAAAACTTGTTGCAGCGGCAAAGAAATTATCTGAGGTTCCAATAGCGATTCAGCTGAGGTATCTTCAAACAGCTTCAGAAATAGCCACTGAGAAGAATTCAACACTTGTGTTTCCAATACCCCTTGAATTGTTTTCTGTCTTCAAGAGGATGGAACAGAAATCAGAACAGGCCTGAAGTAATATGAAAATTTTCCAGAGTATTGGCATTGCCGGGATAGGTCTTCTTGGCGGTTCTGTTGCTCTCGCCGCAAAAAAGAAAAAGTTAGCGGAAAAAATCTATGGTTATACAAGATCCATGGCGACAATTAAAAGGGCACTTGATCTTGGTGTGATAGATGAGTCATTTGAAAATTTTTCCTTGATGATTGAGCAATGCGAGTTTGTGATTCTTTGTGCACCGATTTCAATCAATATTGAGCTTGCAGTAACCATTGGAAGGAAAAGGCCAAAATTGCTTTTTACAGATGTTGGCAGCACAAAGAAGACAATTGTAGATGTTGTTGAAAAAAACTTTCCACCCGGACATGGTTTTTGTGGTTCTCATCCAATGGCAGGTTCTGAAAAGAGGGGTGTGGAATTTTCAGATCCTGCACTTTTTTCAGGGAAAACAGTGATACTTACTCCGGTTCAGAACGCCGATGCATCTGCAAGTGAAACAATAAAGAAATTCTGGCAGAGACTTGACGCAAAAGTTATCAGTATGGATGCAGCCCTGCACGATGAAATCTGTGCATACACGAGTCATTTCCCGC
>JAOAAW010000059.1 GCA_026418655.1 bacterium
TTTACTATACAAAGGATGGAAGCGAACCAGGTCAGAATTCTACACTTTATACTGTTCCGATTCACCTGACATCAACAACAACACTTAAAGCACGTGCATACAAAACGGGTTTTTCGCCAAGTCAGACGACAGAAGGTACATTTGTAATTCAGATTAAAAAGTCAGACATCAGCAGGGACACATCTGTTGATATCACAGATGTTATACTGTCTCTCAGGATGGCAATAGGTCTTGATATTAAAGTCAGTGGTCAGCGATATATTGCTCCATACAATGACTGGTTGATTGCTGTTGCAGATGCTAACAATGATGGAATTGTTGGCATCTCAGATGTTATACTTGCAATAAAGATTGCCATCGGTCTTTCTTGACAGTTGTCCATAAAGGGATAAAATAAAAGTGTGAGCGACCTTTGAAAAAGTATTCTGAATTTATTTTTGAGAATCGGTGGTTACACAGAGATACTGACGAAAAATAAGATAATTAAGATAATATAGACAGAAAAAGGAGGAAATGTGTCCCTAATAAAAAGGTACTTGCCATTATTAATTCTCACCTTAATCTGTATTAATACAATTGCAAATGCCGCTACAGTCTCAGGACAGGGAACAATTCGTGTAAGGGCAGGTGGCCAGGCAAGCTTTACTTCAGAAATTTATACAGCAACCTATGGTGCGGGTGATAGCGGTGATTTTACTTGGACAGAAACGGGTGTTATACCAGGAGGTACAATAACCATTACAAGACAACCACCTTCTCCATTTTTAACTGCCCGATTGAATGTTTCTGCATCCGGATCTACACAACCCGGCTCATATTTTATAAGTGTTAATGCATATCCTGCAACTGGGACAGTTGGCAGCCGTATAGTAAATATTATTGTTGTAGAAAGTCTTGGGAGTATATCCCCATCAAGTATTCCTGACGGTAAAGAAACAGCGCCTATGAGTGTTCAATTCAGCGTTACAAGAGGTTCTGGAAACTATACCTGGAGTGCCTCTGGGTTGCCAAACGGAGTCAGCATGAATTCTTCTACTGGACTTCTCTCTGGAATGCCTGCTCAGGGAACCGCAGGTACATACAATACAACCATTACAGTGACAGATAACACAGATCCTGTTGTCAGTACCTCAATCACAATAAGATGGCAGGTCTTTCCAGCATACATTCCACTTTCCAATCAGGGTCAAATCTGTTATGTAAAAAATATCGTAAGAAATACCAGCGGAGTTATTACAAGTACCGGAGATCTTTTCGTTAAAAACCTTCAGACAGGTGTGGAAAGAAGAGTGACAAACTATAAAACTGCGGGAACCGGTATTATCTATAATCCCATGTTCACTCCTGATGGTTCAAAGATTTTGTATGGCTATAAACCCAATTCATCATCAAATTCAAGATTGTATCTGGTCAGCACTCAGGCGACTGTTTCTTCAGCGAATCAGGGATTGATTTTGAAGAAGAATAATCAGGAAGCCATACCTTCAACAATGGATACAAGATATGCATCAATTTCGCCTGATTTTACCGGAAGCCAGGGGCTTATTGCTTTTACCTGTGAAAAGTCTGATAGGGCAGAACTATGGCTATATAATTTTCTTACTGAACAATTGAGTCAACTGAGGTCAGAGAAATATCTCTACATCAGGCATCCTGTATTTTTAAGTTCCAGCACAATTGCATTTGTTGGATTAAAAAACGGAGTTCAGGATATTTATATTGTTGATACAAATGGCACAAATTACAGAAAACTTACAACAAACAGTCCTGTTACGCCTGAATATGACAGAATCCAGAGTTCTTTTAGAAACGCCCAACTTACAAGCCCTCTTTTGATTTATGCAAAGCGTGTGTATGATCCATCAAGATATACATACTTGGACTGGAATGTTTATATTGCTGAAATAGACATTTCTTCAGGGATGCTTACTGAATATAAAGTTACTGAAACGCCTGATACAAATGAATTTTCTGCAGCATTCTTTGGAGACAGTACCGAGAGGGATTGGGTAACTCTTGTAAGAAGCAGTGGTCAGATGTTTTATGAAGCAGACGTCATCCCTGGTACAAGAAATGTGTGGCAGACAAACTATGATACGATTGTCCCTGCCGATAGCAATTCTTTGAAACTCCAGAGGACAGACAGTACAACTCACACAGGGCTTGCCAACTGGTCTCCGATTCCTCAGGTAGAAGAACCGGGCGCTATTACAATTGACAATACAAGAATAATTTATTCAAAACAGTCAGGTTCGTATATGGAAATATTCAGATCTGACTGGACAGGTTCTGGATTTGATACAACTGGAGTTCAACTGACACCTTCATTTGAAAATGCGAATAAATATAATCCGTCAATTTCAAAAAATGGCGGGCTTATTTCATTTACCATGGGTTCAACACCGACAACAATTTTCAGGATGAACTGTGATGGTTCTTCAATGACTCAGTTTGCATACACGCCGGCAATGAATATTGAATCTTCAACCGTGTCTCCTGATGGTACATGGATTGTTTACGCAAGGAAAACAGGATTTTCGACCTATGGTATTTTTGCAAAGAGGGTAACAGCAGATTATACTGCTGGTGAATCAGTAATAGTTACCGGTATCTCAGCGTCGGCTATTGATCCACCATCATTCAATCCTGATATGACAAGAATAATTTATGCAAAAAGAGATGTTGGTGGATATTTTGACATATATTATGTACCCGTAAGTGTTGATACAGTTGGTGGCAGTATAACTGCGCTGTCATCTCCAATAAACTTAACCAATACACCGGCAATCAGCAAAAGGATGCCTGCGTTTTCAAACACCGGTAGCAAGATTATTTTCTGTTCTAATAAAGAATTGATCGTTGATGACTATGAGATTTACACCATGGATGTCACTGGTTTTGGCATTGAAAAGGTCGTTTCAGGTGCTGGTCATAGCTGGCCTGTGTACAGTCCTGTTTCAGATGCACAGGCAGGTACAGATATTATAGGATATGTTGAAAATGGAGAAATATGGTACGCAACGCTTCCAAGGGTTACACCGCCCGGAGCACCATCAGGCCAGAATCCTGTGATGAATCCTACAGCAACAGGCATAACTGTTTCAAGTGGCTATGAAAGATTTTCGTGGGGAAGAAAACGGGGTGATGGCACCATAATTGCAACAAGAACACTTCCAGCATCTCTGGCTGCAGCCATGACAATAACATATCAGATTGCTGTTGATGTAGATGAGGCAAAATTACCCGTTTCTTTTATCCTGAATGAGACATTTGCTTACGGAACAGGCGGTTTTACCAATGTTCAGGTAAAGGTTGATGGAGTGAATGCTGATTCAACAATTTATACTTATCCTTCAGCAGGACTGCAGACATTAAAAATTGCATTTATGGATGGCAAAAATGGCGGAGTAAAAGACCACATTGTAACAATAACAATGACTACTCCCACAAGTACTGGAACACAGGCATTTGTTGGTAATCTCAATTATACAATAGACGGTGTCCCGAGAACTGAAACCATTGCAGGAAATGGTACTACCAGCGTTGATAAACCATATATGCCAGTTGACATTTATGATGCTACCAATATGATTTCACCCGATGGTATAATTCAGGATTATGACCTTTTATATACAATAGATGCCTGGGCTCGTGATGCCCGCTTGACTGGTTATGGCATTGTGTGGCCTCAAAATCTCGGGAACTGGGATACAATATTGCTTGGTACAGTGAGTTCGCCTGGAATTATCCCGATATGGATGAATCCAATCTATATGGGTGGATATAACTATAATCCGACAGGTCCTGGCGCTTCATATGAAATGTACTGGGAACCAGGAATATTTTGATGTATCTCTTCTTAAGAAACGAAAAATAGTTTGAATGTTTTCTATGAAAAATGAGACGACACGGGATATCTTTAATATCATTGTTAATTTTATGTGTTCTTTTTTTCCCAGAAATACCCGTTTATTCATTATCTTTTGCTTCTGAAAAGGGTATATCCGTTAATATAACACACATACTAAGGAAACAGATTTTTTTTAGTTTCAGTGATGTTAAAAAAGTAAGAGAACCTTCTCTACCTGTATTTATTTCTCAAATACAACCGCCACAACCACTTGACAGGATATATTCGTTGATGGGTACCTTTTTCTATAATGAAGACCCAGGGAAAAGCATAGCGGTTCTGAGTGAAATAAATTCAAAAAAAGTCATCTTTTTGAAGAAGAATGATATTATAAATGGAAACAGGGTTTTGTCCATTGATGAAAGTGGTGTGGTTTTTGAGTCAGTGCTTGGTGAAAATTTTTTGCTTACACAGTCAGGGATAAAATATAGTCAGACACTCCCGCAGCGGTTTTATTTTAATGTGAACACAAAAACTGCAATTGATTGGCTGAAGTTACAACCAGAATTTCTCAATGCAATAAAGTTTGTTCCTGCAAATGGAATCGGTTTCAGTGTTCAGGAGATTGAACCTGGCAGCGTATTTGAAGCAGCAGGTCTGGGTAAGGACGACAGGATTATCCAGATAAATGATATTATGTTGAAGACACATGCAGACGCGATCTCTGCTTATCATGAAATTTTTAAGACAGGCAGGAAAGTTGCCATAGTTAAACTGGTTCGCAACAATAAACCTGTTGAGCTTATTTACATTCTGGAATAAAGATGAGAAGAATATTTTTAATTGTGGTTTGTTTGATTTTGTTGACTGGATGTGGTAAGAAACAGCCACAGGTTCAGAAACCTCAACCACCTATTTCAGAAACACAGTCAACAATTTCTCCAAAAGAAGTACCATTAAAAAAACAATTAATGCCACTTTATCCTGTAGAGCCCAAAAAACAATTCAAAGCACCTGATTGGGTCAAAGAGATTATTTCCACCTACGATAAAAATTACAATCTATGGCGTGAAAAGTCATCAACAGACACATCCACTATTTTGATTGCGTCTCTGACTTCATCCGGTGCTACATCTTCCTCTGCTGTGCCAACTGTATCTTCTTCTATTCCTTCTTCAGGTTCAATCTGTCTCTTATACACATCT
>JAOAAW010000146.1 GCA_026418655.1 bacterium
CGCTCGTCGGCAGCGTCAGATGTGTATAAGAGACAGCAGGAATATAGGCCTCTGGCTGATAATAATCATAATAACTGACAAAAAACCTAACCTTATTTTCAGGGAAAAATTCCCTGAATTCACTATAAAGTTGAGCAGCGAGAGTTTTGTTATGGGAAATAACAAGTACAGGTCTTTGAACCCTTTCAATTACATTCACCATTGTAAATGTTTTTCCACTACCGGTAACACCAAGTAAGACCTGCCATTTCGCATTGTTTCTGAGATTTTCCACAAGTTTTTCAATTGCCTGTGGTTGGTCTCCTGCTGGCTTGAATCTTGAGTGTAATTTGAAAATTTTCTCCATTAAAGATCTTCAGAGTCTTGAACGATACTTCAATATTTCAGGATAATTTTTTTCATCCTCAATTGATTTCAATTGTTCCCAGAGCCGTTTTTCTTCTCTTGAAAGCGTCTTTGGTAAGACAACCCGCAATATTGCGAAAAGATTACCTCTAGTTGAACCTCTCGGCACACCGAGATTTCTCAATCTTAAAATTGTGCCATCCTGTGTTCCTGGAGAAACCTTTGCTCTTACTTTGCCCTTCAGGGTTGGTATTTCAATTTCTCCACCAAGGACAGCAGTCGTCACTGTTATGGGAACTTCACAATAAAGATCAGTACCCTTTCTTTTGAAAAACTCATCTTCTTCGACAAAAACAGTTACATAAAGATCGCCCCGGCCACCACCCCTTAAACCTGCATTTCCCATTCCTCTGAGACGAAGTGAAGTACCGCTTTCTATACCAGCTGGTATTTTGACATTTATTTTGTGCATTGCTCTCACCCTTCCATAACCCCGACAATTTATACATGGGTCTGTAATAACGGTTCCCTGGCCTTTACATCTTGGACAGGTCTGGCCGATAGATATAAATCCCTGCTGGTAAACAACCTTTCCTGTTCCATGGCATTGCAAACATTCTATTGCTGCTTTTTTTCCCCTGCTTCCTGTGCCATCGCACACATGACACTTTTCATAAACTGAAACATTTATGGTTCTTTCAGTACCCTCCACAGCATCCCGCAGTGGAATTGAAATTCGCATTTCAACGTCTTCCCCACGATTCTCCCTATGAACCTCTTGAGTGCCAAAAATGTCAGAGAAGAAATCACTGAAAAAATCTCCGAAAAGGTCTGAAAAATCCATCCGGACCCTGCCAAAATCCTGTCTCCAATCAAAACCCTGAGGTCCAAAACCAGCATGTCCGAACTGGTCATAGGTCTTTCTTTTCTCTGGATCGCTGAGTACTTCATACGCCTCTGTAACTTCCTTAAATTTTTCTTCAGCTTCCTTATTACCAGGATTCCTGTCAGGATGGTACTTAAGGGCAAGTTCTCTATATGCCTTCTTTATTTCATCCAGGGTTGCATTCTTGTTAACCCCCAATACCTCGTAATAATCTCTTTTCTCAGCCATGGCTTATTCTTTTTCCATGTTAATTTTTACATATTCTTCAGTAAGATTACATCCCCAGGCAACCGCTCTTTCTTTCCCAGCGTTCAAACATACAGTAATTATCACCTGTTTTTTGGATAATTCCTGACGTAAAAGTGTTTCATCAACGTCACACGGTATACCATTATCTAATACGATATAATTCCCAATAGAAATTCTCATTTTAATGGGATCAAAACGACTGCAAGCAGAACCGGCAGCAGCAGCAATTCTTCCCCAATTTGGCCATGCACCGCTGACTGCTGCTTTAATCAGATTAGAACCAGCGATTTTTTTTGCAATTCTCCTTGCATCCTTTTCAGACCAGGCGTTTTCCACCCTCACTTCAATAAGGCGGTCTGCTCCCTCACCATTTTCCGCAATTTTTTTTGCAAGAAAAATGCATACCTGAGAAAGTGCTCTGTAGAATCTATCATAATCATCCGTATCTTCATGAATTGTCTTATTTCCAGCCAGTCCATTTGCC
The DNA here is from genome assembly GCA_026418655.1 of bacterium. Lineage (GTDB taxonomy): Bacteria > Ratteibacteria > UBA8468 > B48-G9 > DTJG01 > DTJG01. Next base: position 1,965 of record JAOAAW010000146.1, read on the forward strand.
AAACATACGACAAAATCATTGGTACTCTGGTCATTATCCACTGTTATCATGTTAAAACTCCTGTTAACTGCTTCAGTAAGCGCCTTTTTTAATGCAATCTCTGTAATCACGGCATCAGTTGTAATAAATGCTAGCATTGTTGCCATGTTCGGACATATCATACCTGCACCTTTTGCCATTCCACCGATTCGTACAAAGGTTTTTTTGCGTCTACCCGGAATATCAGTTTCAATCTCTACTTGCTTTGAAAACCTGTCTGTTGTCATAATTGCCTCTGCGGCATCACTACCACCGTAAAGTGAAGCAAGAGATATTAATTTATCGAGTCCACCAAGAATCTTATCCTCAGGCAATGGCTTACCGATAACCCCTGTAGAGGCAAAAAGTACCTCTCTCGGACTTATTCCAAGTTTCTGTGCAAATTGTTCCATAATTCTACATGTTGTTTCCCAACCATTGTTTCCGCCGAGAACATTTGCATTGCCGCTATTTATCAATATTGCAACAATACTATTTTTAATATTTTTCATTGACCACAACAAAGAATATGATTTGACCCTGTTTGTGGTTGAACATGCAGCAACAGTGCAGGGCTTTTGAGAAACGATGATTGCTAAATCCTTTTTGTTCCTTTTTATTCCGCAATTAATGCCTGCTGCTTTGAAACCCTGAGGAAAACAGACTCCTTTTCTTTCTTTCACTGAAAAATCCTCTTCAGAATTTAACAGCTGCACTTCAATAAAACATCAGCGATCTGCAGGTCTTCACGTGTGGTAATTTTAATGTTGGTTATTTCACCAACCACTGTGTAAACGGTATACCCTGACTTTTCACACATGGATGATTCATCAGGAAAATTATTCAGTTTCTTCTTATTTAATAAAAAAACCCTTTCGAGAATATCTCTTCTAAAACCCTGAGGAGTTTGCGCAATTACTATATCCTTTTCATATATGGTACCTGCGAGTTTCCCTTTCTTTACAATCTTGACCGAGCCGTTTACAGGATAAACCGGAATACAAGAGCCATATTTTAAAACGCCCCTGACAACTCTTTCTATCAACCCGGAACTTACAAAAGGTCTTGCACCATCATGTATCAAAATTATATCACAGTCCTTTGAACATCTCAGAAATCCATTAAGTACAGATTCTTGTCTATACGCGCCACCGGAAACTACAGACTTAATTTTTGGAAAAAGTCTTTTCCATCTGAGAATATTTTTGGTTCTCATTTGTTTTTTTTGAACTACAAGTATAATTTCATCTACAAGCCTAGAATCTGAAATTCTCATCAGACAGTGTTCAAGCATAGGTCTACCGATTAAAGGAAAGAATGTCTTCGGTACCTTACTTCTGAATCGCCTGCCTTTTCCCGCAGCAACAATAATACAGCTGGTCATTTCAATTTGGCAAAAATTATGCGGCCACTGACTGTTTGGATGGTACTATCTATAACAGTTTCCACTGTTTTACCGATATACTTTGCTCCATTCTCAATAACAACCATTGTACCATCCTCAAGATAACCAACCCCCTGTCCATGCTCTTTCCCTTCTCTTACAACCTTTAATTGAAGGGTTTCCCCTGCCATAAGTTTTGCCCTCATAAGGGTGGCTAAATTATGAAGATTCAGAACCTTAATATTTTTAACTTCAGCAACCTTGGTAAGGTTATAGTCATTTGTAAGAATCCTTGCTCCAATTGATGAAGCAAGCTTTACAAGTTTTGCATCTACTCCTTCTATTTCAGGATAGTCCACATCATAAATCTTAACATCAAGGCTGCTATCATTCCTCATCCTGTTTAATGTATCAAGGCCGCGCCTTCCCCTCTGCCTTTTCATTTCGCTTGCTGAATCTGCAAGTTCCTGCAGTTCCTTTATGATAAAAGTAGGAATGATAATTGTACCCTCAACAAAACCACTCTGGGCAAGTTCATATACTCTTCCATCTATTGCTACACTGCTATCTATAATGATGGCCCTCATCGCCTCTGCCTTAAACTGATGAAGATATGGAAAAAGAAAACCAAGTTCTCCAACGCCCTTGATACCAATCATAATTCCAAGATAACTGAAAATAAAGTATAAAACAAATCTCACTCCATCTTCTTGCCTTGGAGAAGCGAAAGGAACAAGAAGTACGAAATTTGCTATGAGAATTGCGGTTATTAAACCCACTATCAGTCCAAAGACAGCCATAATAAACTTTCTGAAAGGTATTTTCTGCATTAAAAGTTCCATCCCAACAACAACAAGACTTCCAACAAGACCAGCAATAACACCATTTAATTTATTTTCAACCCAGAAAACAGAACCGGCAAAGGCACTTATTAAAACAAATGTGGCTCTTATAAAATAAAGACCCATCAATACCTCCTTTTCTTTTTTTATTATACATCAACTGATATTTTCAGTTCAACCTTTTTTGAAGGCAATTTCTGCTGCTTCACTGAGCCAACTTACTTCAAAAACTCTCATTCCTGAAACTGAAACATCTACTGAACCTGAAGGAATGAATGCATTTTTGAAGCCAAGCCTCGCAGATTCCCTGAGACGGGGAATAAGGTGTTGAACAGGTCTTATTTCTCCTGTCAGGGCAATCTCACCAATAAAAACTGTTTGAGCAATGGGAGCAATATCTTTATAGGAAGAGATGGAAGCAATTGCAACTGCAAGATCTACTGCGGATTCCGTAATTTTCAAACCACCGGCAACATTAAAATAAACATCCTTTGAACCAAGATTCAGATGAAGTTTCTTTTCAAGAACAGCCAGAATAAGGTTTACCCGGTTATAATCAAGTCCTGTAAATGTTCTTCTTGGAACTCCTAAATAGCTTGGTGTGATTAAACTCTGTATCTCAAGTAATATCGTCCTTCTACCTTCTTGAGACGGAAAAATAACAAGTCCTGGCTGAGCTGTGGTGTTATCCGAAAGAAAAATTCTTGATGAATCCGAAACCTCAATCAATCCCACCTCATCCATTCTGAAAACCCCTATCTCCTCAGTTGAACCAAACCTGTTCTTAATCCCCCTCAGAATTCTTAGATTAGAAAGTTTATCTCCTTCAAAATATAAAACCACATCAACAAGATGCTCTAGTATTTTTGGTCCGGCAATACTACCTTCTTTTGTAATATGTCCGATCAGAAACACAGGACTTTCAAATTTCTTTGCCCACTCTATAAAAAACTGTGCTGCTTTTCTAATTTGAAATATAGATCCATAAGGATAATCAAAATTAGCATCATAAATCATTTGAATGGAATCAACTATGATTACATCTGGTCTGACAGTTTCAATAGCACCTTCAGTGGATTTTATTTCATTCTCCGATAGGAGAAATAGATTTTCAGCCTCTTTTATACCAAGTCTTTCAGCACGCATCCGAAGTTGCCGTGGGGATTCTTCACCGGAAATATAAAGTACATTTTTCCCTTTATAAGCAAGTTTTGATGCAGCCAGCAGTATCAAAGTAGACTTTCCTATACCTGGCTCCCCTGCCAACAGTATCACGCTTCCAGGAACAATCCCACCACCAATAACACGGTCAAGTTCACCTATACCTGTCAATATTCTCGGTAACCTATCAAATTCAATATCTTTCAACAACACAGGCTTTTGGATTTCTTTTGGAAAAAATCTCTGATGCTGCCTTTTCTGTTCTTCATGAAAAGAATTCCATGCTCCGCATGAAGGACATCTGCCAAGCCATTTGGTTGAAATATAACCACACTCTTCACACGAAAAAATTTTCTTTTCTTTTATCAATATCATCTCCCCCTGAACAAAATTTTCCAGGGATGCGCTTTTAAGTCCTGGACCATATCAAAAATCTGATTATATAGGTCGTCTTTCGCAACGAGTTTTCCTATGGTCCCCTTTCCACCACGAATATCAGAAAGAACTGTTTGAATCTGCTCGCTAACATAGCCCAGTTTAATAAAAGCAACATTTATATTTTCTGAGGTTTCTTTTAATATGCTTATAGTATCTTTTATATCCTTTGAAATCTCTGTATCAGAAATTAAATCGGCAAATAATCCCTGTGTCTCCATCTTTTCAACAAACCCATCAATTCTGGCTCCGGTCTTCACAAATGTATCACTTGCATTTTTAATACCTTGTGAAATTTCAGGCAAATTCTTTTCCATATCTGATGATGCTTTTTCAAGATTTGATAAAATATTACCTATCTTTTCACTATTGTTGCTTATTATCTGGTTTATTTCTGTTGATGAATTTCTTGCATTTGAAACAATTTGAATAAGGTCTGGCTTTATCCCTGCTATCGTTTCATTTATTTGCATGGATGTATTATTCCAGTTTGATGCCAAAAGTTTGAAACTGTCGAGTGTATCCGAAGCTTTTAACAACGTACTATTGGCAGAGATAACGATATTTCTCAACTCTTGCTTCAACTTTTCATCTCCGGTAATTTTATTCAGAGAAACAAGCACATTATTGAGATTTTTCAAAATATCCTCACCTGCACTCAAAAACCTTTCCATGGGTAATGGATCCTCTCCTTTTACCGTCTCCCCGGGTTCTATAAGTGGTATATCTTTCAAACCTGTTGATAGTATCTCCAGATATTTTTCTCCGATAATACCATAATTTCTAACCATAAATCTGCTATGACGCCCCAATCGAACTTCTGGCTTGATACTTATTGTAACAATGATACGTGGGGAATCCTGTTCCATAACGAGTTTTATATCTTTTACCTCGCCAACACGATATCCACTAACTCTGACAGGCGCACCTGGGTCAAGTCCACCCACATAGTTGTATACCACCTTTATCTCGTAGCCTTTCCCTCGCAAAATCTTGCCCTGGGAAAAAACAAATACGAAGAATATGATCAGTCCGAGGAATACGAAAAGCCCGACCTTAAATTGTAGGCTAATAAGTCGTGTTTTCATATTTTTCTCCTTCGTTCAAAAAATGTCTAATAAATTCATTTTCTGACGTTAAAAGATATTCCCACTTCCCTGTGTCAAGTATTCTTCCATCGCTAATCACAGCTATCTGGTCAGCCAGTTTCCTAGCAATCGTTAGGTCGTGGGTAACAATAACATCCGTTGTATGAAATTGATTATGAATTTTCCTCATCAGCTTTACAATGCTGGCAGAGGTTATTACATCAAGTCCTGCTGTTGGTTCATCATAAAAAATAATCTGGGGTTTAAAAATGAGAGCCCTTGCTATCCCAACTCTTTTTCTCATACCGCCACTCAGTTCTTCAGGCATTTTATCCATAACATCAGTCAGTCCCACAGCAGAAAGAACATCCTGAACCTGTTTGCGAACTTCTTCCTCCGGCAGTTTAAAATGCTCTATTAATGAGAAACCAACATTTTCCCAAACAGTCATTGAATCAAAAAGTGCTGCATTTTGGAAAACCATTCCAGTTTTTCTTCTCAGGTCAAGTAGTTCTTTCGGAGTGACTCTGGAGATGTCGTGTCCAAGAATTACAAGACTTCCTGATGTTGGCGTAATCAATCCAAGCATGGTTTTAAGGAGAACAGTTTTGCCTGAACCTGATGGTCCGAGAATTACAAAACTTTCTTCGTTTTCAACGACAAGATTGATATCCTTTAAAATTTCTTTGTTTTTCAATTTTACAAAAAGATTGTTGATTTCTATAATCATCTTACAAAAAGTAGAAAATTGCGGTAAGCACAAGATTTGCAAGAATTACAAGAAAAAAAGAATTCACAACTGCCTTTGTTGTGGCAATACCAACCCCCTCAGCACCCCCTTGCGCGTTTAAACCTTCCAAACAAGATGCACCGATTATCAGCATACCAAAAACAAAGGATTTGATAATACCAACAAAAATGTCCTTAATCTTTATAAATTCAAAACTCTGATAAAGATAGATCCCTGAACCTATATGAACAAGATATACACCTATAATGTAACCACCAACGATACTGAGAAAATTTGCCATCAGTGTCAGTATCGGAACCATAATCATTGACGCAACAAGTCTTGGCATAACGAGATAAGATACAGGATTCACCCCGAGAACCTCAAGAGCATCTATTTGTTCTGTAATTTTCATACTTCCAATTTCAGCTGCAACCGATGCACCCACCCTTCCTGCAATTATCATTGCAACGATAATCGGTCCAAGTTCCCTCACCATTGACAGACTTACAATCCCTCCAACAAAACTTTCCCCTCCAAATTTTTTTAATGTCACAGCAGTTTCCATAACCATCACCATACCTGTAAAAGATGCAATTATCCCAACCAATGGAAATGAATCTATGCCAATTTTGGCCATCTGTTCCAGTAATATTTTTTTTCGTCTGAATCCATCAGGCAATATATAACTCATTGAACTGAAAAGCATCAACATAACTTCTCCAAGATATAGAATTGATTCAAGAGCAAGTCTTCCAAATGACTCAATAACTCTAATCATGTTGGTTGCAGCCTGGAAAGATTCTCAAATCTCAAACATTCCTTCAGGAAAGTCAGCTGGATACGATCCGTGGGTCCGTTTCTATGCTTTGCGACTATGATATCTGTAAGCCCTTTTACTTCTTCTGAATCGTCGTATTGTTCATCCCTGTGTATAAATATCACAAGGTCTGCATCCTGTTCAATTGACCCGCTCTCTCTTAAATCCGCAAGCATTGGTTCTTTTTTCTCCCTTCTTTCTATCAATCTATTCATTTGCGAAAGAGCAATCACTGGAATGGAAAGCTCTTTTGCCATTGCTTTAAGTGAAGCTGAGATATCTGTAATTTCCTGCTGGCGGTTCTCATATCTACCCCGACCCCTCATCAGTTGAAGATAATCAACTATAATAAGCTGGATATCCTCCCTTGATTTCAACCTTCTTGCCCTTGCTCTCAATTCAAATATTGACAGTGCAGGTGTATCATCAATAAAAATCGGCGCTTTCTCCAGAATTCCTGCAGCTTGAATCAGTTTTCCCATGTCGCGATCCGAAAGAATACCCTTTCTCATAGACGAAGAATCAATACGTGCCTCAGAACAAAGCATTCTCTGGACAAGTTGTTCTTTCGACATTTCAAGGCTGAAAATTAAAACTGGGACATTCTGAGTGACTGCAAGATTCTGTGCTATGTTGCATGCAAAAGCAGTTTTTCCCATTGAAGGTCTTGCTGCTATAACAATGAAATCTGATTTCTGGAATCCAGACGTAATCTTGTCAAGATCAATATAACCGCTTGGCAAACCTGTAACATGTCCCTTTTTTGCATGGATCTTTTCGAAAAGGTCAATATTTTCCTTTACAAGCACTGACATCGGGTATGCCTCTCTGGATATCATATGACTGGAAATATCAAAAATCATGGATTCGGCATTGTCAAGAAGACTATCTACATCATTGGGACAGGAATATGCCTCCTTTATAATCTTTGTTGATATATTTATCAAAGACCGAAGGATAAAGGTATCTCTAACAATCCTGGCATATTCCTCAACATGAGCAGCAGTTGGAACAATGTCAAAAAGAGAAGTCAAATAGTCAATACCACCAACAAGGTCAATTTTATTTTTTTCACGGAAATAGTTTGTTATTGTTATGAAATTGCACTTTATATTTTTTTCAAAAAGATCCTGGATAGCTTTAAAAATTAATTGATGCCTATTATCATAGAAAAATTCTTGACGTACAATCTCAAGACCCCTTATCAAAGCATCCTCTTCAAGAAGCATTGAGGCAAGAAGAGCTTTTTCAGCCTCGATATTTTGAGGTGGAACCTGTTCATTGATGGTTGTACCTTTTCTATTAGCCATGGTTTTTCAACACCATGCATTAGAGAAAAAATTCATATTCAAAACGCTCAAAAAGTTTCATAATAACTCATACATTTTCATGCTTCTGCACAACCCAGACCTTCAATTCCGCATTAATCTCACCAACAAGGTGTATGGGAATTTTATAAATACCAAGCCTTTTGATGGGTTCTTCAACTTTAATCTGGTGCTTATCTATTTGAATATCATGCTGATTTTTTAATGCAATCGCTATATCCTCTGC
>JAOAAW010000186.1 GCA_026418655.1 bacterium
ATAATCCATGCCATTACCTGGGCATCAGTATTAACATCTGGTGCAGGAATATCTTTTTCTGGACCTATAATATCAAAAATTTCCGCTGTGTATCTTCTTGTCATCCTTTCTATCTCACCAACAGACATTTGTTTTGGATTACATCTGATTCCACCTTTTCCGCCACCAAAAGGTACATTTACTACCGCACATTTCCACGTCATCCACATTGAAAGGGCTTTAACTTCATCAAGTGTAACATCCTGGTGATATCTTATTCCGCCCTTTGCCGGTCCCCTCGCAGTGTTGTGCTGACAGCGATATCCTGTAAAAACCTTCAATAATCCATTGTCCATTTTTACTGGTACTGAAACAATTATAACCCGTCGTGGCTCTCTCAGTTTCATTCTCAGCCATTCTTCAAGACCAAGTTTTTCTGCTGCATTGTCAAACTGGCGCTGTGCTGTTTCCCAAGGATTTTCCATATTTTTCCTTCCCACCGAAAAGCATTTTTTAGATTCGTATGTATTATAACAGGAAACTTGTGGTATATAAACTAATCTTGCGCAAACTTACAAAAAAATTAACAAGAGTTTTCTATACTTTCAATTTTCTGCTGATTACATCCCTGACAATCCGATTTGCATTTATTGAAAAAATTAATTCTATATCACCTCTTGTAAATCCAACTTTCTTAAATGCCCTGTGCATCGCCATTAATTGTTCATAAAGAAGCAGGCATGGTGAAACAGGAAAACTTGCTGTTATCTTATGGGTTTCTTCTGCAATAAATGCCCAATCATACCCAAATCCCACAGATTTTCCATGGAGGAAAGATATTGGTGAATCGCTTCCAAATAATATTTTATTAGAACCAAATATTGAAAAAAAATAAGTAAAAACCTCACTATCTGAAATTGCAGCAGTATCAAAATAGATATTCTCCTTATTCAGTTCCTTCAAACAGTCTTTATGTTTTTCAATATAATAGATTACAAAACTCCGCCCGCAATGAGCAAGATTCCATTTAATAGATGGAAATTTTTCTGCAAGATTAATAATGTCTCTCAAATTTACCGGATCTACAACTCCTGCTCTTCTTGAAAGATGCAACGTAATAATCAAGCCATAGTGATTTGCGAATTCCAACTGTCCCATGGGTATAAAATCAGTGATGCGTGCGTCTTCGGAATTTTTCGCAAAACATTTATACGGTTTCAATCCAATGCACTCCTTCTTTTTAAGGAGTTTTTCTATAGTAGCTAGGTCTGTATGAGGGCTCACCAACGCAAGAAAATAAAGATTTCTCTTTTCAGCCTGCAGTGCAATATACTCGTTTTGTTTTTCAATGTCAGAATCAATTGAGGGCCATCCTGTTAGAATTGCCTTTATTTTTCTGCCAGGAAAAGTTTTCTTCAGATTGGTCAACACTGTTTTCGTATCGCATGGAAGATAAATTTTCAAGGACTCTGGTATTTTCTCCAGAAAACCATCTTCTCTGAATGAATGAACATGAAAGTCAAAAATATTTTCAGGAATAATGTCTCTTATCTCCCTCCACATTCTTCTGTCAGCAGTTTTTATTTTTAAGTCCATAATTTGAGCAGATAAATCCTTCTATTTGCAATATTAAACCCCGTTCAAACGAGTTCCAAAAATCCTTAGAGCGTTTTTTTTGAGTATCATCTGCTTTGCTTCCTCAGAGATGTCGGCATAGTCAATCCGCGCTCTTTGACATGGGGCAAAATACAATGGAGTATCAGTGCCATAAAGAATCTTTTCCGCACCTATTTTCTTGACCGCAATTTCTATCAAACCAGGAAATATTGAACGAAAGCTCGAGGTATCTGTAAAAATATTGTTATATTTACTTTTTAAAATTGCATCGATCTGGAGAAATAAGTTCTGATTATCCGAACACCCAAGATGAGAAATTATAATTTTGACATCAGGAAAAGAATTTGCAAAAACAATAAAATCGTCCGGCATACAATTCTTTTGTCCACTGTGGGATTGAACAACTGCATTATTTCTGGACGCGAAATCAAAAATTTTCTCACCGTATTTACTGATTGGGTAGTTATGTAATAACGGATGTATCTTAATCCCGGCACATTTTTTCTCGGCAAGCAAAATTTCAGCCTGTTTGAGAGTCTCGGGCCTTGTCGGATCAATAACTACCCATAATAAGAATGCACTTTTCTTTTTTATCAGGTTAAAAGCCTTTCTGTTGGCACTTATCGGATCTCCTGGCTCCGGGAAAAAGGCTTCAAGGGGAGAAACAATAGTTATTTTTGTGCCTGCCTGTTTGGCCCGTTTTTCAACCAAGGAGAGGCTACCGCTCATGAGTTCTATACGAGTAGTATCATTCACTTTATATGCACCAAAGTGTCCATGAACATCTATTGCCCTAATATTTTTTATTTTCACGGTCGCCAATTGAGATCAAGAAATTCAGGAAAATTTTTTGCAAGCCATTTTCTAAATTCTTCAAGATCTTCGTCACTGCAAAATGGATAGGGTTTCCGACAGCGAAGTGATGTCTTCAAAAAACCTGCACTTTTGCCAATTAACCTGTCAATTGCACTATCTTCATAACCCTTTTTAATAATGGGCTTTAAGCCATCGTAGATTATAATTCTTATCTTTTCGCACCATAAATCCAATTCAGACCATTTCTTCTCAAATAGCAATTTCTGCATGTATAAGAGAATGGAGGGATTGAGATAAACAAGAGAACTGCAGGAACCAATGGCTCCGAACCTGCCCAATTCAGACAATAGATGTTCGCCAACAAATACATTATAATTTTTACTGAGTTCCAAACAGGCTTCCTTTCTTTCTTCTTCGGCTACGTTGATTCCCTTAATATGAAAAACTGTTGGAACTTCTCTGTTGATTTCCTTTAACAATCCCACAGATAAATTTTTTTTCATTCTATCGCCAGCACAGTAAATAGAAATCGGCGTTTTGCCAATTTTTCTTGAGATATCATAAAAAAACGAAACCACACATTCGTCTGGTACGCTTAACCAAAAGGGTAATGCTATCTGAATTGCATCTGCACCTTTCTCCACAGCAAATAAGGCTT
>JAOAAW010000189.1 GCA_026418655.1 bacterium
TCCTTGGTCCACTGTGCAACCCTGCAGGTGCAAATGTCCAGATATTGGGTGTTGGAAACAGAATGCTACTTGAAATTGTGCCTGATGTTCTGTCGAGCTTTTCAGTGAAAAGAGCATGGGTTTTCTATGGAGAAGACGGTACTGATGAAATTTCTGTTACAGGAAAGACCTGTGTTGTTGAAACTTCAGGAAGGGAAAAGAAAAAGTTTTATATTGAGCCAGAACAATTTGGCTTGAAAAGAGCAACATTGAAGGATATTGAAGGTGGTTCACCTGAGGAAAATGGTGAAATTTTAGAGGCAATTATTTCAGGAAAAGAGAAAGGACCTAAAAGAGAAGCGGTGTTGCTTAATGCGGCAGCATTGCTATACCTTGCTGAAGACTGTAATAGTGTTGAGCAGGGCATAAAGAAGGCAAAGGAGGTTATTGACAGTGGGTATTGTGAGAAGCATCTTAGGAAAATTATTGAAATGTCGCATCATTAAACCAACCTTTTTCATGTTTACGTATCCACTAGTGGGTTTTTCCCAGCCCGAGATTATTGCAATCCAATTGCTTGATATTAACAACCATACCAATCCAGTGGTTAACATCATCAATACAAGAATTGACTGGTTATGGCATACAGGAAAATATGAAAAAATTTTTCCGTTGTTTTATCTTATCAGCAGGATTGATCCTGAAGATGAGGAAAACTGGGCAACAGGGGGATGGTTTCTCATAAATTGTATTGCACCTACGAAGAAAGGAGATGAAGTCAGATTAACAAAACTGAAAGGCGTGGATTTTTTGAAAGAAGGATTAACCTATAATATTGAAAGTTACAGACTTTACTGGGAAATAGCATGGGTTTATTATCTGTGGGGAGATTATGAAAAGGCACTTAAATACCTTGACAGCGCTATTAAGTATGAACATCCTTCATATGTTGAAAACACAAGAGCACACACCCTTGAAAAATTGGGCAGAATTGATGATGCAATAAAACAGTGGAAACAGATAAGGATAAAATTCCCTGAAATGAGATTTGTTGCAGAAAGGTTCATTCAGAATCTGGAAAGAGAAAAGGCAGATGCTCAATAGGATTATTGAACATAAAAAGGCAATGATTCAGAGAAAAAAGAAAGTTTTACCATTTGATTTGCTCAAATCATATGTCCGAAGTTTTCCTTTACGGTCAGTGATTGAAAAAGCCAGCAATGAAAATTTTATTATAATTGCTGAAACAAAAAAGGCTTCTCCTTCCGGCGGAATATTCAGAAAAAGATACAGTCCGGCGAAAATCGCATATTCATATCAAAAAGCCGGTGCATCCGCGATAAGCGTTCTTACAGAAGATAAATTTTTTTTCGGGAGCATCGAGCATCTGAAGAAGGTGAAAAACCGTGTTAATGTTCCCGTTCTCGCAAAGGATTTTTTTATTGATGAGTACCAGATTTATGAGGCATATATTTCAGGAGCAGATTGTATTTTGTTGATCCTGAAGATCCTTTCTGACGAAGAATGTTTTTATCTGTTCAATGTCGCCAGAAGATTGAATCTTGAGATTCTTGCAGAAATACATAATGAAAAAGAATTGTCAAGGTTTTTTAAACTTTTTTCTGAAAATAATGGTCTGCTTCTTGGCATAAACAGCAGAAATCTTGACAATCTTGAAATCAATTTTGATTGCGTACTTCATTTGCTTTCACTGCTGAAAGGCGTTAAAATACCTGTTATTGTAGAAAGTGGAATAGCAAACGTAGAGCAATTGATTAATTTTTTTAATGCTGGCGCGAACGGAGCCCTCATCGGGAGCTATTTTCTAAAGGCAGAATCACCCGGGAAAACACTGAAAACCTTAATAAAGGAGATGCAGAATGGACTACAGAAAAATTTTTCTGAGTGAAAAGGAAATACCTTCGGCATGGTATAATGTACTTCCTGACCTTCCTGAACAGCTGCCGCCGCCTCTTGATCCAAAAACAGGAAAACCGGTTGAACCTTCTGTGCTTGCAGCAATTTTCCCACAGGGATTGCTAATGCAGGAAATGTCCAATGAGACTTGGATTGAAATTCCACAGGAAATAAAGAGAGTTTACTCAATATGGAGACCAACACCATTGCACAGGGCCATTGACCTTGAGAAGTACCTGAAGACACCTGCGCGAATTTATTACAAGAATGAAAGTGTTAGCCCACCAGGAAGCCATAAGCCTAATACTGCTGTTGCAC
>JAOAAW010000118.1 GCA_026418655.1 bacterium
AGATGTGTATAAGAGACAGGGGCTATATTTATGTAAGGGCTGAGTATCCTGTGGCAGTTCAACATTTAAAAGTTGCAATAACCAAGTGTTATAGATATGGATTGCTTGGCAATGGAATTTTTGGTACTGATTTTTCATTTAATCTTGAAATCAAGGAAGGTGCGGGTGCTTTTGTCTGTGGTGAAGAAACCGCACTTATTGCTTCAATAGAAGGTAAAAGAGGTATGCCACGGCCAAGACCCCCATTTCCAGCCCAGAATGGCTTATGGGGTAAACCCACCTGCATAAACAATGTTGAAACTCTGGCAAATATACCAATCATTATCGAAGAGGGTGGCGAAAACTTTGCAAGAATCGGAACTTCATCAAGTGGTGGTACCAAACTATTTTCACTTGCGGGGAAAGTAAGAAATACTGGACTTGTTGAAGTTCCTCTGGGAATATCTCTGCAAAAGATTATGTTTGATATCGGTGGTGGGCCTTTACCAGGAAGGACTCTTAAGGGTGTTCAGATTGGCGGACCATCGGGTGGATGTTTACCGATTAGCACCTTTAATACACCTGTTGATTATGAAACAATGAATGAACTTGGTGCGATTATGGGTTCAGGTGGGATTATTGCGGTAGATGATAGGGTTTGTATGATTGAGTTTGCGAGGTACTTTGTTGATTTTGTTCATAAAGAATCCTGTGGTAAATGTACTCCATGTAGAATTGGAACAAAAAGGATGCTTGAAATCCTTACCAGAATTACAGAAGGTCTGGGAAAACCAGAAGATATTCAACTACTTCACGAATTGGGAGAAACTCTAAAATTGACAAGTTTATGTGGTTTAGGTCAGACTGCTCCAAATCCAGTATTAACAACATTGAGATATTTCAAACAGGAATATCTTTCGCATATAGAAGAAAAAAGATGCCCTGCTGGTGTATGCAGAAAACTTTTAAGATATGAAATCATAAAAGAAATGTGTAAAGGTTGCGGGATGTGTATAAATGTATGTCCAGTTTCTGCAATTTCAGGGACAAAAAGACAACCGCACGTTATAGATTATGAAAAATGTGTCAGGTGCGGAATGTGTTTTGAGGTTTGTAAATTTTCTGCTGTCAGGAGAACATGATGCTTCGTATTTCAATAGATGGCAAAACGATAGAAGTTGAAGAAGGAACATATATTTTTGATGCAGCAACAAAACTGGGTATTGAAATACCTGCATTCTGTTATTGTAAGGGTTTAAAACCGTATGGGGGGTGCCGCCTTTGTATTGTTGAAGTGAAAGGAGAGAAAAAACCGGTTGCCTCCTGCAGTTATCCAATAACAAAAGAAATTGAGGTTCTGACAAAAACAGATGAGATTGTTAGATTAAGAAAAAACATTATCTCACTTTTGCTTTCAAATCATCCGAATGATTGCATGACATGTGAAAAAAGTGGGAATTGCCTTCTTGAGAAATACGCATATGAATATGGTATAAAGAAACCGTATTTCCCGGGTGAAAAAAGTAAGGCAATCGAAAGTGATGGAAAACCTTTTATTATCAGAGATTATGAAAAATGCATCCTTTGTGGGAAATGTGTAAGAGTATGTGAAGAAATTGTGGGCGCACAAGCAATTGATTTTGGTTGCAGGGGTTTTGATACACAGATTATTTCAGGTTTCAATGAATCCCTTCTGAAAGGTGGTTGTATTTTCTGTGGAAACTGTATTGAGGTATGCCCTGTTGGTGCATTAAGAGAAGTCGGGTCTGAAGGTAGGGGCAGAACATGGGAGTTTAAAAAAATAAAAACGGTATGTCCTTATTGTGGGGTGGGCTGTGGGATAGAAGTTTCTGTAAAAAATAGCAGCATCATTAGAATCAGTGGAGATTTTGAAAGTCCTGTGAATAGTGGATTTTTATGCGTGAAAGGAAAATTTGGTTTTGAATTTGTAAATCATCCTGATAGATTGAAAAAACCACTTATAAGGGTTAATGGAACAAAAATGGGTAGTGTGGATTTCAAGGAAGTTGATTGGGAAACCGCAATTAGACTGACTTCGGAAAAATTTAAGGAGATAAAAGAAAATTATGGAGCAGATGCATTGGCTGGCCTTGCCTCAGCACGATGTACCAATGAAGAAAATTATCTCTTCCAGAAATTTTTCCGTCAGATAATTGGAACAAACAATGTTGATCATTGCGCCAGATTATGTCATGCACCGAGTGTTGCAGCTCTTGCAATGACTGTAGGATCAGGTGCTATGACCAATTCTCTTAAAGAGATAGAAGAATTTTCTGATTGTATAATTCTTACAGGGACAAATGTCAGTGAGACTCAGCCCGTGACTTCATACAAGATAAGAAAAGCAGTACAACGTGGTGCACGATTGATAGTTATTGACCCTAAAGAAATAGAAATTGCAAGATTTGCAGAAATATATGTTCAGCAGATTCCAGGAACAGATGTTATGTTGTTCAACGGTATTGCTAAAGTAATTCTTGATGAACATCTTTTCAATGAAAACTTTATCAAAGAACATGTTGAGGGTTTTGAAGAGTTCAGAGAGTTTATGAAGAGATTTAATCTTGACCAGGTAGAACAGATCACGGGGGTGTCAAAAGAAACAATAAGGAAGATAGCACAGATTTATTCCAGGAGTAATTCATCTGTAATTGTGTGGGCGATGGGTATAACCCAGCATACGACCGGTACAGATAATGCCTTTACTCTGTCAAACCTTGCACTTCTTACGGGTCAGATTGGGAAACCAGGCGCAGGTTTGTGTCCTTTAAGGGGTCAGAATAATGTTCAGGGTGCATGCGATATGGGTGCTTTACCTAATTTTTTACCGGGTTATCAAAAGATTGAACATCAGAGTATAAGAAAAAAATTTGAAGGAAAATGGGGTGTAGAATTATCTGAGAAACCGGGACTGACAATCATTGAAATATTTTCGGCAATCCACGATGGCCAGATAAAAGGGCTTTATATTATGGGAGAAAATCCATTAATTTCTGACCCGGACATAAACTTTACAAGAGAGGCGCTTGAAAAAGTTGATTTTTTGGTTGTTCAGGATATTTTTCTGACAGAAACAGCAAAATATGCGGATATTATTTTTCCTGCTGCTTGTTCGTTTGAGAAGGAAGGAACTTTTACCAATACTGAAAGAAGAATCCAAAAAATAAATCCTTGTGTCAATCCACCAGGGGACGCAAAGCCGGACTGGTTAATCCTGAGTGAGTTGGCAAAGCAATTTAATTTCGACTGGAAATACAGAAGTCCCGGTGAAATTATGGAGGAGATAGCAGAGTTAACACCTATTTATACCGGTGTAAATTATGAAAGATTGAGTAAACAATCTTTACAATGGCCGTGTCCTGAGATATCTCATCCTGGCACGTGTAC
The DNA here is from genome assembly GCA_026418655.1 of bacterium. Taxonomy (GTDB): domain Bacteria; phylum Ratteibacteria; class UBA8468; order B48-G9; family DTJG01; genus DTJG01. The sequence goes on from JAOAAW010000118.1 coordinate 3,388, forward strand.
ACTTCATACAAAAGGATTCCCGATAGAAAAAGCAAAACTTAAATGTGTAAATTTCCTGAAGCCTTTTGAAATCCCTGATGATGAATTTCCTTTTGTGTTGACAACAGGAAGAATACTGTTTGAATACCATACCAGAACCATGACGGGAAGAGTAAACGGCTTGAAAAAAATCAGTGGGACTCCTTATTGTGAAATTAATTACAAAGATGCAAAGCGTCTTCTAATAAAAGAAGGCCAGTTAATAAAACTGGTATCGCGGCGTGGAGAAATAATGGTCAGGGTGAAGGTAAGTAAGAAAATCATGTGCGGAACCATATTTATGCCATTTCATTACGGAGAAAGTGCAGCAAATGTTTTAACTCACCATCATCTTGACCCTATAGCAAAAATTCCAGAATTCAAGATTTGTGCAGTAAGAATTGAAAAATTATGAATGCCATTATCCTCGTTAGAGGAAAAGAAAGTGAACGATTGAGAAAAGATAAATCTATGCTTGTGATTTCCAGGGATAAAACTTTGCTTGATATAGTTATTGATAGAATCTCAGGGTTGTTTGCCAAAATATTAATAGTCACAACCAATCCTCAAAAATTTCATTTATATTCAGATGAAAAAATTGAGATTATCAGAGATGATTTAGTTTGTGGACCTCTGGGTGGGATACTGAAAGGACTGCAGTTTTCTTCAACATTTTATAATTTTATTGTTGCAACTGATATGCCATTTATCAGCAAAGACCTGATACTGTTTTTGGTGAAAAAAGCCTTTTCTGATTATGATGCGGTTGTTCCAAAACATAAAAATTCTACTGAAGTTTTGCACGCCATCTATAGTAAGCAAGCCATTCCAATTATCGAAAAAATGATAGAGGAAAAACAGTACAGGGTTAAAATGTTGCTTCAAAAAATAAAGGTAAAATATGTTACAGAGTGTGAGCTGAGAAAATTTGGGGATCCTGAGGTGTTGTTTTTTAACATCAATACTCCCATGGATTTCGAAACAGCAAAAGTTATTGGTAGAGAGCTTTCTTATTTTTAAGAGGAGATTTTGGTTGATATCTCTTGAAAAGGCAATAAAAATTATTTGGAATACAGCAAAAATATTACCCGTTGAGGAAGTAGATCTACTCCTGTCCCACGGCAGAGTGCTTGCGGAAGATATTAAAGCGCCTTTTGATTATCCACCTTTTGATCGAGCAGCGATGGATGGATATGCCCTGAAGGTAAAAGATACATATTCAGCATCAAAAAATCAACCTGTTTTATTGCAGATTTCTGGAGAAATTCAAGCCGGAACCAGAGATAGATTTTATCTTTCCACTGGAAAATGTTTATCAGTAATGACAGGAAGTTACCTTCCTGAAGGAACAGATGCGGTTGTAAAGATTGAAGATGTGGAAACCATTAAAAATGGAAAAAAATATTTTATCAAAGTTTTCAAACCCATAGGAAAAGGTGAAAATATTTCATTTAAAGGTGAGGATCTCAGAAAAGGTCAGATAATAATTAAAAAGGGAAACCTTGTTGATGCAGCAGTTTTTATGATGCTTGCGTATCTTGGTAAATCTAAAGTTAAGGTGAGAAAGCAACCACATGTGTCAATTCTGGCGACAGGCGATGAATTGATTGAACCAGGAACTGAACTTGAGCCCCACAAGATTTATAATGCCAATAGTTATGGACTGTATGGACTGGTGATGGAAAATGGTGGTATTCCACATAATTTTGGGATAGCAAAGGATAATGAAAAGTCCCTAACTGAAACATTGAAAGAATCTTTAAGATATGATATTGCAATAATTTCAGGGGGGGTAAGTGAGGGTAAATTTGATCTTGTTATAAGAGTTTTGAGAAAACTTGGAGTAAAGGATATATTCTGGAAGGTTGCAGTAAAACCAGGAAAGCCAGTTTATTTTGGTAAAAAAGGAGATACTCTTGTTTTTGGTCTTCCTGGGTATCCTGTTTCTGCCTACTTGTCGTTTCACATGATGGTAAAAACCGCTTTCCAGAAGATGTTTGGATATAGAAGACCGATATCCTTTTTTATTTATGGGGTGCTGTCATCTGATATAAGAAATGATGGTGATAGAACCGCACTTTTAAGGGTTAAAATAATTCCTGATACGGATGATAACATTGTTGTTCCCTATCATAAGCAAAAATCAGGTATGTTGAGTTCTGTTGTTGAAACAACCGGGCTTGTGATCGTTAAAAAAGGAGAGCACCTTAAAAAAGGGGAAAGGGTTAAATGTTTTGTGTTAAGGGATTTCTACTTCTGATGTTCATGAAACTATTTTTTCGGTAATCTCCTCACACATTACGACAATGTCTTCAGTATCAAACACATTTTTAATACCAGAATCGAACAACATTTTACAGGTGGCAGGAAATTCATCATCAGCGGGATAAAAAACAATAGAAACATGAATTTTCGGAAAAACGGTTATTTTCACTGAGAATTCCCCAAACTCAGGAAAGTAAGTTCCAAACAGTAAAGCCCTGTTCAGAAATTCCTGGGGAGAAGAACCATATTTTGCTGTAATTGGATTATAGACCCTGCTTTCAATGGAAGGTTTATAGAAGCTACCTGCATCAAGTTCAGAGAAAGAGATAAGTTTTCCTGTTTCTGAAAAATTTCCACTATTGGCAAGGTAATGCAGGATGAGAATTTTTTCTTTTGAGTTCAGAAAAGTTTCTTCAGCAAAAGAGAAATCTTTGACATTTATAGAACAAACATTATTGAGATAAAAAACCAGAATAAAATTTTTCTGTTTGTCAAACTGACAGCCAGAATTATTTGCTATTTCTTCAGGTGATATTTTTTTTAGCTTTTGTATTGCTATGGTAAATGCTTCCATTTGTCACTTTCACAGCTTCAGCCATGAATGGGAATAAATGGATTTCCCTGCAAGAATTCTGGTGGTTTTAAAATAGTCCATTTCATCCTGACTTAGCTGGTCTGGTTTAATAGTCTCATCAAGTGTTTGCCAGACAATATCCTTAATATTCTCACGCTTTCCACGGGCAATCTCAATAAGCTGTAGATCAAAAGCGTCAACAATTGCACTATCCAAGCCATATTTCATAAGCATCAACAGGTATGTTCTGTTAACAAGTCCCCTCAGTTTTTCAGGGACTCCATTTGAAACATTGGAAAGTCCACATGTTGAGTTATAATCCGGAAACATTTCCTTAAACATTCTCATAAATTCAAGTGTTGCAACTACCTGATCCTGCTGATATGCAACAGGAAGGACAATAGGATCAAAATAAATATTTTGATGTGGAATTCCCAGTTCGTCCACCATGAGGGTAAATTCGCATGCAAGTGCACTTCTTTCTGTTGCGTCTCTCGGCATGCCTTCTTTACCTACCAAAAGGGCTATACATTTACAATTATACTGTTTTACAAGAGGCAGCAGTAGATCCATTCTTTCTTGTGTGGTCTGAATTGAATTGATAAGACATTTTTCTCCTTCCATCTCAAGGCCCACCTTAATTGCCTCAACATTTGTTGTGTCAAGAGAAAGTGGTATGTCCACAACCTCTCTTATTATACTTATCATCCATTTCATGATTTCGGGGCCATTTTTTCTTGCCGGACCAATATTTATATCAAGATAGTCAACCTTGTTTTTTACTGATAATATCGCCATTTCTTGGATTATGTCTTTATTTTTTTCTTTTATTGCCTGTTTTATTTTACTGTTCATTATATTTATGTTCTCTCCAATTAGCAGCATTTTATCCTCCGGATAATCTTTTAAGAAACTGTTCATTCACTGCTCGATGGTAAATTTTTCAAAAAGTTAGGTAGATAAGCAGCTTCTCTTGGACCGAGTAATATCTCCCAATCAGGTAATTCTTCCTCTAATTCACCGAGTATTGGAGCAAGTACTCCGGGAAGTATGAGCTTTTTTGTCTTCAACTTTTCTTCTATCTTTATTTTTTTGATCAGTCCAGCAATGGTTTCAGCATTTAGTTTATCGGCTGCCCATGCTGTTAATACAGACAATCCCTCAGTGTCCTGTACCACAAGATATGCTGGAACGCGTGCATTTTCTACCTCTCCAGAGACAATGAAATAAGTTAATGAAAAGTTGCTTGTAATCAATACTGGTGATTCATTTCCAGGGTTACCAATTTCATAGATACCCTCTGGTGTTGCCATTGGCCTTTGAGGATCTGTGAAGATATTGAGACGCGCCAGCATAAGTGGGAAGAGGGTTTCTCCTTTTAATTCTGAAAGAATAATCACGCTGGAATATTTAGCAATGCATATAGCAGCATAGAGTGCCTCTTTTATGTAGTTATTCGCTTTAAGGTCTGGAAGGAATGTAATAACCGGATAACCACATTCTTTAACTCTTTTTAGAATCGCTTTTCTTCTCAAACAAACAAGTATTTCAAATAGTTTTGAGATGTTATCAGTTTCAGGGAACAGGAGTATCTGGTTAACACCGATACTCTGGAGTTTTCCAACGAGTTCAATTAATTCATTGATATCTTTTCCTTTAGCGGCTATTGGAACCGAAAAATTTTTCGCAATTTTTCCAATCTCTTTCCAGTTTTCTTTATCAGCGCTGCAGATTATAGGGTTAACATCCTTACACGTGTTGACTGCTTTTTCGATAAGGTCAACGTTTTTACTCATCAGCATCAGTGATTTTTTTGTTGGATAGGCCCGTTGAACAATGTCAAGAAATCTATTTTTTTCTGTATCTATTATTGCTATAACATTTGTTCTCATCTTTACACCAACACGCTCATAAACAAAATTGGCAGAATCCTTTATGATTTTTTCAATTTCATCCTGATTCATTGCGTCATTAATGAAGGTTCCGATGGCAGGCGGATTATAAAATGTTTTTTCATGACGGAACAAAACAGTTTCTCCTCCTATGCTTACCTTTTCCTCATCTTTGCCTATTGAAATTGTGACAATAGGAGGTGCTGATGCAGAGGCAAGTTTTTCTCTTATCTCTTCTGATATATAAGGACATTTTTTTAAATCTTCTTTTCCCATTGCAATCTGCATTGAAAACGCCAGACATGTTGGATATCCGCATTCCTTACAATTTGTTTTTGGTAGAAGCTTAAAAATGTCGAGTGGCTTCAGTGCCATTTTCCCTCCGTTTTTACATTATCTGTTCAAGTTCTAAAGCAGGATGTTTTTTCTGCCGCAGGTATGGTAGTATTTCTTCTTCAGTTATACCTATTGTTTCATCAGCAATTCTATCAAGCAGATCAGGGATACCAATTTCTTTAGCCCTTTTATTAAATCTTTCTC
>JAOAAW010000165.1 GCA_026418655.1 bacterium
CCTATAGAGTGGGGCACTGTTATCGTTGTGATACAGTTATTGAACCATACATTTCACAGCAATGGTTTGTGAAAATGAAACAGCTTGTAGAACCTGCAATAAAGGTGGTATTAGATGGAAAACTAAAATTTTATCCCGAAAGATGGACAAAAATATATCTTCACTGGCTTAATAATATTCAGGATTGGTGTATAAGTCGTCAGATATGGTGGGGGCACAGAATACCTGTTTGGTATTGTAAAAATAAAAACTGTGTTCCCATTGCTTCAATTGAAAAACCAGAATTATGTTCAAATTGTGGGGGTAGTGAATTCATTCAGGATGAAGATGTTCTTGATACATGGTTTTCTTCATGGTTATGGCCATTTGCTGTTTTTGGTTGGCCTGAAAAAACAAAGGATTTAGAATTTTTTTATCCCACCAGTACTCTTGTAACCGCACAGGAGATACTTTTTTTCTGGGTAGCAAGAATGGTAATGGCAGGTTTTGAATTTACAGGTAAAAAACCTTTTGAGGCAGTGTATATTCATGGTACTGTGAGAGATGAGACCGGGAGAAAGATGAGTAAATCACTCGGCAACGCGATTGACCCAATAGAGATTATTGAAGAAGTCGGAGCTGATGCGTTGCGATTTAGTTTAATATCTCTTACTGCTTTTGGTCAGGATGTCTTCTTACCGTCGAAGTTTCATTATAAAGGAAGAAACTTTTTAAACAAAATCTGGAATTCTTGTAGATACATTGAAATGCTTTTGGAAAAAAATAAATGTGAAAAAGTTGATATGATAGACATTGAAAAAATTTCCAACGAATTCACTCTACCCGAGAGATGGATTTTAACACTTCTCAATAGAAAAATAGACCACATTAACCGTTGTCTTCACAATTTTAAATTTAATGAAGCAACAGATTTACTCTATGAATTCTTCTGGCATGAATTTTGCGACTGGTATCTTGAATTGTCAAAAAAATATTGTGAAAAAGACCCCTATCTTATAAAATGTGTAATTCCTGTACTTTTTCATGTTTTTGAAAAAATTCTCAAGCTTTTACATCCTTTTATTCCTTTTATCACAGAAGAGATATACAATAGGTTTAAAAAATATACTGCTAAAAGTGATATTTTTATCGCAGTAAGTCCTTGGCCAGAATCTATAAAAAGTATTAATTTTGAAGATTCATTAATTTTGATGGACAAAATAAAGAAGATTGTCGTTGAGATAAGGGACATCAAAACGTGTTTCAGAATTCCTTTTACCAGCAAAGTCGAAGGTAAATATCATGGGATTTCTTTGCTTGATTATAATGAATATAGAGAAGATATTGAATTCCTTGCAAAAGTGCAATTTAAGAAAGTAGATAAAAATATAAAATTAAATCCGAATGACGAAATTGTCCGAAACTGGGATAGTGGTTGGTTTTCTATAAGAATTAAAGGAATCGTAAATGTTAAAGAAGAGATAGAGAGATTATACAATGATAGAGAAAAAATTTTGAAAATTTATGACGAAACAGGAAAAAAACTTGCAAGTCAATCTTTTTTGAGCAAAGCACCAGTAGAGATTGTTGAGAGAACGAAAAAGTTATACGGTGAACTTGAAGAAGAACTCCGCAAGATTGACAAAAACATTAAATTTTTAAAAGGAGAAAATCAATGAAAGCAATAATCGGAATCTCTGGGAAACAATTTCATGTTGAACCGAATGATATTATTGAGGTTTTCAGGTTGAAGCAGAGAAAAGGAGAGCAATTCGAAATCAAGAATGTTTTTGCACTTGAAAAGGAAGGGCAGATTATTACCGATAGGGACTATCTTGGAAAATGTTCTGTAATCGCTGAGGTGGTTGACGAAAAAAAAGGTGAAAAAATTTATGTTTTCAAAAAGAAAAAAAAGACAGGATACAAGCGTAAAAAAGGCCACAGGGATCTAATTTCGCTTGTAAAGATCATAAAAATTCAAGATGTTACATCCTAAAGTTCTTACTGGTTTGGATATAGCGGGTAAGAGAGCCATAATCATTTCATTTTATGATAGATTTTCAAATCAAACCGAAGAAAATCTTGAAGAACTTAGATCACTTGCTCGGACACTTGAGTTGAATGTTGTCAAGGACATTATTACGAAACATCCAGAGCCGATACATCCTGCAACCTATCTCGGTAAAGGAAAAATCCAAGAAATAGCCAGAATTGTTTCAGAACAAAGATGTGATATTGTAATTTTTGAAAAAGAACTCACGCCCGTTCAGCAGCGGAATCTTGAAAACTTACTGGGAGCCTCTGTGATTGATAGAACCGTTTTGATACTTTTTATTTTTGGCAGGCATGCACATACACTGGAAGGTAAATTACAGGTGGAACTTGCACAATTGACATATTTGTTGCCAAGGCTTTCTGGTTTCTATGGAAACCTTTCAAGACTTGGGGGTACTATAGGAACAAGAGGACCAGGGGAACAAAAACTGGAAATTTATAGAAGAAGAGCGAGAGAAAGGATCAGAATCCTCAATTTTAAGATTAAAGAAATAGAAAAACACAGAGAGGTAATTCGTGAATCAAGACAACGCAAAAATTTTCCTCTGGTTACTCTTATTGGTTATACAAATGTAGGAAAAAGTACCTTACTTAATTCATTAACACATAAAAATGATGCAGTTGTTGATAATAAGCTATTTTCAACACTTGATCCGCTAACTCGACTTGTATACCTGGGCAATGGCAATTTTTGCCTTGTTTCTGATACAGTAGGTCTTCTTTATTCTTTACCACATCATTTAATTGCTGCCTTTAAAGCAACCCTTGAAGAATTGAAATTTTCGCATCTTCTCATATGTTTGATAGATGCTGTTTGTTTCACCCTCGACAAACAGATAAAAACCATTGAAAATGTTCTTAAAATTATTGAAATCGAGAATAAACCAAGGATTTTTGTGTTTAATAAAGTAGACCTTTTGAATGAAGGGGAATTGAATTTTTTGAAGAGCAATTACCCAGATGCAATTTTTATATCAGCAAAAAACGGATTCGGGCTTGATATTCTTAAAGCAAGAATAAGCAGGATGGTAGGTGAATATGCCTATTTCCGGTAATGACAGAAAGGTTGTAACAAAAATTTGTAACATTATCAAAAAGCACAAAAATTTTTTGTTGACGACACATCAAGTTCCCGATGGAGACGGACTTGGTTGTGAACTTGCTTTTTTGAGGATTTTGAAAAGGCTTGGAAAAAATGTTTTCATTATTAATGAGGTGGCTTCATCACAGGTTTATAGTTTCTTACCTGGGTATTCAGAAGTTCAGGTTGCCGCCATGTACAAGGGCGAAAAGATAAATGCTGATGTGACAATTGTTTTTGACTGTAGCGCCAAACAAAGGATAGGGAGAATACTTTCTTTTGTAGGGGAGACAAAAATTATTAATATCGATCATCACTATGGGAACACCTTTTTTGGCGATATAAACTGGGTATCCGAAACTCGTTCATCGGTAGGTGAAATGTGTTTTTTTATTGCAAAACATTTGGATTGTTTAGATAAGGGCATCGCCGAATGTTTTTATGTCTCAATTCTAACAGATACAGGTTCTTTCAAACACAATTTTAATGTGGAAACGATATCGGTAGTTGCTGAACTGCTCAAGGTAGGAATAGACCCGGAAAAGATTGCGGACAATGTCTATCATAATAATTCAATTGCAGCCCTTAATCTTCTCGGTCATGCACTTGTTAATCTGCAATATGCACCTGATTTAAGGACTGCCTGGACAGTTTTGAGAAAGTGCACCTTCGAAAAAACAAAAGCCACCGAGCAGGACTCTGAACTTGTCATAGATATGTTACAAACTGTTGAAAAAACGGATTTTGTTTTTCTTGTGAGAGAAAGAAACAATGAAATAAAATTCAGCTTGAGAAGCAGAAAATCTTTTAATGTCAGAAAAATTGCTGAACATTTTGGTGGTGGAGGACATGACAGTGCTTCAGGGTTTTCTATTAAAAACGCTTCAATTAATTCTGCTCTTGAAAAATTTTTTAGATACTTAAAAGAGAGAAGTTAGACAATGTATAGGGCAACTGATAAAAAAATCAGTGGATTCATAAATGTTAATAAACCGATGGGTATTACATCATATGATGTGATCAGGTATATCAAGAAGATCCCGAATTTCCATTCGAAAATTGGCCATACTGGCACTCTGGATCCTCTTGCTTCAGGGGTTCTGGTTATATGTATAGGAAATGCAACAAAAAAAGCAGATAAATTCCTCAAGATGGAAAAAGAGTATGTTGCGAGTTTGTTGTTAGGTATTACAACGGATACTGATGACATTCAGGGAAAAATTATTGAAACACGGGAAATAAATGTGGTTGATTTTGAAGAAAATAGAATCCGAGATGTGGTTCTTTCTTTTATAGGCGAGATCGATCAGGTTCCACCGGTTGTCTCTGCTTTGAGAAGACAGGGTGAAAGACTTTATAAACTCCATAGAAAAGGTAAAACCATTGTGCCTGAACCAAGGAGGGTCTTTATAAACGAAATTGAGATTAAAAAGATAGAAATCCCGAGGATTGTTTTCAGGGTTGTTTGTTCAAGGGGGACATACATACGAGCACTATGCAGAGATATAGGAAAAAAACTTGGATATGGTGCTGTTCAGGAGTCTTTGATAAGATTACGAGTGGGACAATTTAGAATAGAGGATGCAATTCCACTTGAACAACTTAATGAAGGCAATTTAGAAAAATATCTTTTACCTGAGTCAATTGTTTGAATGGATAAACTCATTATAAGTGTTTCTGGTATCAGGGGAATATATGAAGAATCTTTGACAGAGCAGTGTGTTTTTGATATTGGTAATGCTTTTGGTTTATGGGCAGAAAGGAAAAATATAATAGTTGGTAGGGATACCAGAAAAAGCGGAGAAGTCCTGAGCAGACGCTTTATTGAGGGATTATTAAATACAGGGAAAAATGTTTATGATGCCGGAATAGTACCTACACCTGCACTAACGTGGTTTGTTGAAAAACATGAAAATTTTGTTGGAGCTGTTATTACAGCAAGTCATAATCCTTTACAATATAATGGTGTAAAACTTATAAGTCCATCAGGTACTTTTTTGAATACAGAGGAATTCAAAAACTTTCTTTTCTTTTATCAAACCGCAACAAATAATGGTCGAGGAACCTCAGGGGCTTATTACAGATATAATAGTTTAATGGATGAATTTTTTGTTTCACTTATTAAATGTATTGACTCACAAACCATTAAAAAAAGGAAGTTTAAGGTTGTTGTTGATCCAGTACAGGGGGTAGGTTCTTTGTATACAAAAAAATTTCTTGAAATGCTTGGTTGTGAGGTTTTAATGATAAATGATGCTCCGATAGGTGAATTTTCACACAATCCAGAGCCAACACCCGAACATTTAATTGATCTTTCTGGATCTGTCTTAAATAATTTTGCCTGCGTGGGTTTTGCTCAGGATCCTGATTGTGATAGACTGGCTCTTGTTTCTGAGAATGGCAATTTCATAACCGAAGAACAGGGTTTAGCACTTTTAATAAAATGGATACTTTGTAGAAAGAAAGGGTCTGTGGTTGTAAATAATTCCACCACGAGAATTATTGACGATATTTGCAATCAATGGGGCGTGAAATTATTTAGAACCATGGTCGGTGAAGTTCATGTAGTTGAAAAGATGAAGGAAACTGACTCAGTTGCTGGAGGAGAGGGTAATGGAGGAATAATATTACCAGATTTTCATTATGGAAGAGATAGTTTTGCAGGAATGGCTTTGACACTTGAAATGCTGGCAAAAACAGGGTTAAAACTTTCACAAATGGTTGACGAATTACCTGCATACTTCTTCATAAAAAGAAAAATCAATTTCCCTTTAAACAGAATAAAAAGTTTATATACATGTCTGGAGGGGAAATTTCCATTTGGTAAAATAGATTATACAGATGGTTTAAGAATCGACCTTAAGGATGAATGGTTAGGCATAAGACCTTCTGGAACAGAACCAGTTGTAAGGATTTTTGTTGAGGGGAAAGATCGTGATAGAATCGAATCTATATTGAAAATAATAGAAGGATGTATTACTTCCTGTGATAAAAATTCTTTATAATTTTTATGACATCCTCAGTTTTTTCAACGACGTTAAAAACCTTCATATCTTCCTTCAGAATGAATCCTTCATTGACCAGGCTGTTCCGCATCCATTGTATAAGTCCATTCCAGAACTGTTTGCCCACCAGTATCACTGGGAATTTTTTAATTCTCTTAGTTTGAATAAGAGTGATTGCTTCTGCAAATTCGTCAAGAGTTCCAAAACCACCTGGAAAAATTACAAATGCCTTGGCGTATTTTACAAACATAACCTTTCTTACAAAAAAATATCTGAAAGAAATAAGATGGGAAATATATTTATTGGGTTTTTGCTCTTTGGGCAGTTCTATATTCAGGCCTACAGATAATCCACCTGCCTTGAATGCACCTTTATTCGCAGCCTCCATTATACCCGGTCCGCCACCTGTTAT
>JAOAAW010000183.1 GCA_026418655.1 bacterium
TATCGCTGATCCCCCCTAAAATGCAAAATACCAGTAAATCCCTTGTCTATCAAGGATTTAGCCATCTTTTTCCGCTGTGTTTTCAAAGAACTTTATCTCAATTATACCTGACTATTTTCAAACTGTAAAGAGTTGTCAAAACCATGTCTCCACATTAATAAAAATAAATTCAAACGATATAGAACTCCAAATCTCTTGTGATTTCGCCTGTGCCGCAAATTTCAACCCTTTTCAAACAATTTTCACATAACTGATAAAATCTTATGCTGTCTTCTTCTGCTTCAATTATTTTATTAAGCGCCTGTTGAAGTTCAATAAATTTTTCCTTTTCAAGTATGCATTCAAAAACACTGTATTGCACCCTTGTTCCGTAATTTTCAAGTGTCTTTGCTACCCTGTTTCTTCTCTTGTCATCTGTAATATCATAACTTATTACGATAAACATTTCATCTTATCAAAAATGGTGTATAAGGTTGTCCTTCAAGCAATGCTTTTGCAAGTTTTTGCGCCTGGTTGAACATTATTCTTCTGTATGTAAAGCTTTGATTTGTTTCATGTTCAAAAATTTCTGTCTGCATCCTTTTTTCATACTGTTCAAAGTATTTCTTTCTCGCATCCTTTTTAAGGTATGTACCACCCTCTTCAACCTGCTCAAAATCATCTGGAACTAAAATTTCCTTGTTTATCAGCTCAAGGGTTAACCTGTCAACAATTGGTTGACGAAATTCTTCAACCAGGTCCAGTGGTAAGGATGGTCTCCCATATTCAAGAGAATGTAAGAAACCAATATAGGGGTCAAAACCAATACCAGAAACAATGGACATCATTTCATTGGTAATAAGAGAATAGCCTAAACTTAAAAGGGAATTTACTGGGTCTGGTGGAGGCCTTTTTATTCTGCCTGTGAACTCAAAATTTTTCTTTATCATTTTGCTGAAACATTCAAAATAAATGGCGCTTGCCCTTCCTTCAACACCAAGAATTGAAGATACCTGAGTTTTTCTTTCTAATTCTGAAAGACAATCTTCAAGACCATTAATGCTTTGCGTGAAGTCTGTTTCTGGATTATTGGATGTGTATTTTGAAAGGGTTGTCTTCATATTTCTTATTTTCCCTGCTACAAATACTTTTGCCAGCTGCAAAACTGTTTGAGTATCTTTGTGTTTTTCATATTGTTGAATTCTGAGATAAACATTTTTTGATTCAACAGGGCTTAACCTTCCAATCAGTCTGCCATAAAGATTAAAAAAGGAGGTTTCAATATTGGATTCAAGAAGAAATTTCATTGCCTGAGTGGTAATCTGGATATTACCGAAGATAAAGATGCGTTCAACCTTGAAATCAGGCACTTCAAGCAAGATTTTATCGTCTTTTTCAATGACAATCTTTTTTGAGTCCTTCACTAATTTTGCGCCCTGCTCAATAAGATAAAGCGTCGCCATAAAACTAAATTTCAATGGGTAACTGGTGATAATCTACGGTTATACCAGATTTCCGGCAACACTCGTTGATAAAGTTTTTTGCAAACTCCAACATTTTTTTCCAATCTTCTTCATTAACCGGCTTGTCTCCATGGGCGAGTTTTGAGTTGTTTCTAATCTGCAAGATATTCAGAAGTTCTTTTTTTTGCTGGCTATAAACATTTCCAAACGCATCCCCTAATTCTAAAAGAACTTCATAAGAGTCCTGTAATCCAATTTTTATTTCACCTTTTTCATTTTTCTTTTTCTCCCATTTTTCAGGATTTTTCAATTTCTGTAATGATTTTTCAAGTTCTGATGTTTCTATATTATGTTTATTTCTTAACCTTATCTGTGCGAAGAGTTCCAGGGACCGGTATAGCCGTGCAACAGCATTGTCATAATAGCCATTGTGTGCCTGTCTTTCAGCATTCATTATCAGGTCAAAGACCATTTCATAACCGGAATTTTTCTCTTTCCCAAGAATTTTCAAAAGGTAATCGAAATCATTCTTGAATTTGGGTGCATAATCTTTCAGGTTTTCATACGCTTTTTGGTATTCAAAATTATCCCAGTATGAGAAAGCCAGTAATAAAGAAGATTTATCAATGAGTATATTTCCCATCTTCCCGCTGACTTGTATTTTTGATGCACTCTGTGTGAGCAAAAGATATGCTGAATTATAAAGATAATGAGAAATTAAGATATCAACCAGTGTAAACATGTTTTCTATGCGAACCGATGAAACATCTATGAGTGTTGATAAGCTTTCACCAGTAACCCCGCTGGTATCTGTTCTTTTTCCTCTGGTTAAAGACGGCTTTGTATCCACATCAAGTACAGAAAGCATTGCAAGGACTGCTGTCATTGTTTTTGTTCCACCGGTGAAATCCGCTATAATCTCATAGTTTTTTTGTTTTGCTTCTTTGATTGCTTCTTTTGTCTTTTGATAGATTTCCTCATAATCATCAGGACCGTCAATTTCAATTTTCCTGTATTCGCCTTCATATCCTGCCTGTTTTATTATGTTTTCTCTTGCAATCTGTTCCTGAACAATTCTGGAACAACCCGAACATTTAATTTCTTTTTTTTCAATGCATACCTTTCCATCTCCATCAACCATAGGAGAACTTGCCTCAGGTCCTTTGCCTGCTGTGCAGATAAAATAAATAAAATCCGGATTATATTGTTTTATCGCTTCAACCAATGGTTTATCAGAACCACCCACTGTGATAATAAGTGCTTTTCCCATGTTTCCTCCTTTTTTGAA
>JAOAAW010000205.1 GCA_026418655.1 bacterium
AATTGAAGCAGAGCATATGTGCATGATAATGAGAGGAGTAAAAAAACCAGGATCAAAAATAGTAACCTCTGCAATGCGTGGAATATTCTTCAGAGACATTCGTACCCGTTCTGAAGCTCTCAATCTTATTATGGCAAAATAGACCTTGCAAGAAGGTAAACGACATTTTCTTTTTCAATTATTTTTTCAGGAACAACATCCACCACATATCCGTTTATATTTTCGGATGAATCAATGAGAACAGGAATATAATGCTGTGAGTATCCAAGCCAGAAATTCTCCAGTTTATCTTCAATAAGAACGCTGCACCTTCTACCAATAAATTCCTTTTTCATCTCTTTTGAAATGATATCAGCCACATGAATTATTTTTCTCACTCTTTCTTTTTTGATACACTCAGAAATTTTGCCCGGTAGACTGGCAGATTGTGTTTCCTTATGTTGACTGAATGGAAACACGTGAACCTTCAAAAATCTACACTCACTGATTGCTTCTATCGTTTTTTCAAAATCAGATTCCGTTTCGCCGGGAAATCCGACCATTACATCGGTTGTAATTGTTACCTCATTGAAGAAATCCCTGATCTTTTCAAGTCGTGCCCTGTAATCATTGAAAGAATAAGGTCTTTTCATCAATTTTAAAATTCTATCAGAACCACTCTGAAGTGGTATATGAAAGGAAGGACAGAATTTATTGCATTCTCCAAGGATTCCAAGTATTTCATCAGTTATATAAAAAACTTCAATTGAGCTCAATCTAAACCTATGCAAACCTGCGATGCTGTTTATCTCTTTTATAAGATCACCTATGGATTCTCCTGTATCCTTACCAAATGCTCCAAGATCGATACCAGTGAGAACGATTTCTTTATAAGAATTTTCAACAAGCATCTTGATTTCAGTGATAATGTCCACAATTGGCCTGCTTGAAATTTTTCCCCTGACATATGGCACAATGCAGTAGCTGCAAAAGTTTTCACAGCCATCAACAATTTTAACAAAAGCCCGAGTATGACCTTGAAATCTGCTTATTCCAATAATATCAACAGACTTTGCCTGTTTATATAAAGCCTGTCTTGGAAAAATCCTTGCCTCTGGAAATAGGATAGAAAGATTATCCTTCTCAACAAGACATCCTGTAATCCAGACATCTTTTCTGCTTGCAATCATCCTTTTTATGAATTTCTTGACCTCTTTTTCTGCCTTTTTCGTTACGCAACACGTATTTATAAAAGCTATATCATATTCATACTCTGAATATTTGTACCCAAACCTTGAAAACAATTCAATAAAAACTTGAGTATCGTATTGATTTGCTTTACATCCAAACGTAAAAAATTTAATTCTTGCCATTTTCAATCAATAGAAAAAAACTTTTTTGCATTCTCTGTGGTCATTTGCGCTAACTCATTGAGAGGAATTTTTCTTAAACCAGAAAATTCTTCCACAATAATTCTCACAAAACGTGGCTCATTTCTTTTTCCTCTTAAAGGAAATGGAGCAAGATAGGGCGCATCTGTCTCAAAAAAAACTTTATCCAGTGGAACCTTCTCTGCCAGTAAACGCAATGTTTTAGCGTTTTTAAATGTCAGGATACCCGTGAAAGAAACATAAAAACCCTTTGCAATTATCCACTCAAACAACTTTTCATCTCCCCCAAAGCAATGGAATACCACCTTTGATGGACACCCTGTATCTTCAAAAACATCCATCAATTCATCTTCTGCATTTCTCTGGTGAACAATCAGCGGCTTATCAATTTTTTTCGAAAAAAAGATATGTTTTTTGAACAGTTCAATCTGAGAATTTCTATCCGAATAATGATAATAAAAATCAAGCCCCGTCTCACCAACAGCTACAACTTTTTCATTTTCAATTAATTTCATACATCTATCAAATTCATCAGAACGCATTCCAGCGGCATTATGTGGGTGAATACCACACGCTGCATAAACACATTCATATTTTTTTGAGATCTCAACTGCCTTGATACTTGAATCCAGGTCAATGCCAGGATTGATAATAATCCGCACCTTTTCTTCAAGCGCCATCCTTATAACTTTGTTGAGGTCTCTGTCAAACTCCTTAAAATCAAGATGACAGTGGGTATCAGCAAACATAATTACCACTCCTTTGTACTTGCAAAATTCGAACCATGTCGTATAATTTTACCATGATAAAAATAGTGGATACAGGTGTCCTGTATTCAAATTCAGTACCGCATGTCAAAAGTATCCACGCTTATTTTCCATCAGTCGTTCAGATACCGGATGGAAAACTAATCGCTGTCTATGCGCTCGGAGAGGCATTTGAAGCACTAAACCTGCATACCCATTATTCTTTTTCCTCAGATTGTGGAAAAACCTGGCACTATGCCGGTCAGATTCAAAATAAAATAAGAGGCAAGTTAACGTCAGACACATCAAGAATAACAATAGGTCCTGACAGAGAAATTGTAGTTCTGATGAATGTTTATGATAGAACAGAACATCTCGAAGAAGGTTTAACGAATCCTGAAACCATCGGGTTTGTTCCAACAAAATTCTATCTCATTCGTTCCTTTGATGATGGAAAGACATTCAATAAACCACAACCGATAAACACACCCATTGAAGGTCCTTCCTTTGAGTTGTGTTCATCCATTATTGTAATCTCTGACGGAACCTGGATTTTGCCTACTTCAACATGGAGGGCATGGGATGGAAGATGCCCTTCTGGGATGAAAGCAATTGTATTAATTTCCAAAAATAAAGGGAAGACATGGCAGGACTATGCGGTTGTTATGGATGCATACGAAAAAGGTATTACCTTCTGGGAGTCAAAAATTATTGAAATGCCTGGAAGAAAACTTCTTGCTGTTGCTTGGGCATATGATCTTAAAAATAAAAGAGACCTCCCCAATCAATATTCAATAAGCACGGATTGTGGAAAAACATGGTCAGAACCAAAAAGTACAGGTCTTTTCGGACAGACCCTGACACCCGTACTATTAAAAAACGGCAAAATACTCAGCGCATATAGAAGAATGGATAAGCCTGGTCTATGGGCAAATGTGTCAAGAATTGAAAAAGATAAGTGGATAAATGAATATGAAATGCCGATATGGGGAACAAATCTTGCAAATCTCACAGGGAAAACCAGAAATCCTTCCATTGATTTCCGTGTCCTTAAATTTGGTGCACCATCAATGATACGGTTAAATGATGGTACAATATTTCTTACACTCTGGTGCTATGAAAACTGTATTTCCATAATCAGATGGTTCAAAATCAGGGAGCAAGGATGAAATTGTGCGAAAGACTAACAGGTGTCTGGTCAGCCGCTCCAACGCCTTTTGACGAAAATTTTCACATAGATTCCATTTCGCTTGCTAAAATGGTAGAACACCACATACGGATCGGCATAAATGGCTTGTTTTTGCTGGGTACAAATGGTGAAGGACCATGCCTTGATGAAAAACAAAAAATTGAAACTGTTAAAGCTGTTGTCAGATACAATAAAGGAAGAATATTGATAGCGGTCCAGATTACCGATAATTCAGCATATCAGATGATAGAAAATGCAAAGAAATTTTCTGATGCAGGCGCTGATATTCTTATAATGAGTGCTCCATACTTTTTTCCCAGGCCAGATGAAAAGAGATTATTTTCGCTTTATGAAAAGGTCCTGGACTCTGTCAATATGCCCTTTGGATTTTATGACAGAGGAAAATACGCATCAGTTATGATCCCCCTGGATGTTTTAAAGAAGCTCTACAAAACAAAGAAAATTATCATTATTAAAGACAGCTCATCTGAAGAAGAAAGAATGAAAATTGCATTTAAGGCAAAGACAAAAAATAAAAATCTTCGATTGTTTAATGGAAATGAGTTTGATTGCGTGAAATATCTTGTTTCTGGTTATGACGGTCTATTATTGGGTGGTGGAGTTTTTAATGGATATATTGCTGGTAAAATAATTGAAGCAGTCAGGGATGGAAAAGTTTCAGAAGCAGAAAGATGGCAATATTTAATGAACAAAATTATGTATAAAGTGTATGGCGGAAAGAAAATTAAATGCTGGCTTGCAGGTGAGAAATATCTTCTTGTAAAAATGGGAATTTTTAATACCTGGAAAAACCTGTATGAATATCAGCTTCTAACCTCATGTAAAAAAACAATTGACAATATCTTTCAAAGATATTTCAAACTTTTTTTACCTTACATGGATAAAAAATGAATAAGCTGGTTATGAGGAAAAAAGCTGCTGACAATGTGTATTTTCATCCTGACTTTCATATTGCGATGAATATGATGATTGACTACATTGAAAAAAAATATGGGAAAAAGGCAGTAACAGAATATTTGGAACAATTTGCGAATGCTTACTATAAGCCACTGAAAAATAAAATAAAGAAAAATGGACTCAGAGCGCTCAGATCATATATTGAACAGGTCTATAAAAAAGAAGGCGGAAATATCAAAATAGACAACAAGAATAAAATTATGCAGGTTTATATTGAAAAATGTCCTGCGATATCGCACATAAAGAAAAGAACAAAGGTTGCAAATTCATTTGTTGAAACAACAAGAACAATCTATCAAACTATTGTTGAAAATACAGGATATGATTTTGAACTTAAAAAATATGACAGCCGCACCGGCAAAGCAATTCTTATCTTCAGGAGAAAACAATGATATCGTGTACTGACTTTATCCCTGCATACAGCGAATTTTTTAAGTTTCTTGAAAAAAAGGGCGGAAAAAAAGAGGTTGTGAAATTCTGGGAACACCTTTCTGAAAAATATTTGATAAATCTGAAAAATCTCGTAAAAAAACATGGACTAAAAGGATGCTGGCTGTACTGGTCAAAAGCACTCAATGAAGAAGCAGCAGATTTTGTAATGGAACTGGATGAAAAAAAAGGGATATTTACTATAAAGATGAAAAAATGTCCATCAAAAGGAAGATTGATTAACGCAAAACACATTAAGCCATACAGAGATTATTGTGAACATTGTGATATTCTATACAGAAGAATACTTGAACCGCTTGGATACGAATATTTCATTGACCTATCAAGATGTGAAAAAGCAAGGTGCAGGACAGAAGTTAAAAAAAGTAAATAAATTCTATTTGCGGAAACTGCACTTATCCCTAACACTGACAGCGTTAATTGGCTTGTGCTATTTCAAGGCTGAAATCAATTGCCGGCGCCGAATGAGTGATTCTACCGACAGAAACAAAATCAATATCAAGATCCCTGAATTTTTTAATGTCATCAAGTTTTATTCCACCTGAAACTTCAATCAATGGTCTATTTTCCCCACACATTTTCAAAAATTTTCTTATTTCAGAGGTCCTGGTATTGTCAAACATCAGAATGTCAGCTCCTGCTTCCATTGCAGAGATTGCCTCCTGGCAGGACTCAACCTCAACCTCCACAGGAACACTGGTACTTTTTTTCGCTTTTAATACAAGCTCCTTTATTGCATCAATCCTGTTAATTTTTTTATGTTTCTTCCAGAGGTTTATGTGATTATCCTTTATCAGAACCATTTCAGATAGATTCATTCTATGATTATATCCACCGCCAATTCTCACAGCATATTTTTCCAGTTTACGAAGTCCTGGTAAGGTTTACCTTGTATCAAGAA
>JAOAAW010000044.1 GCA_026418655.1 bacterium
TTACCATCACGGGTTGTAATAATAGGCGTGTTCGATCTACCCATTCCAACAAAATAATTCCCCGGTCTTGCAGCGATATATCGTATAACTTTATCTGTTTGATTTGGATCTGCCGGTATTATTAATTTTATACCAAAAATGTTTCTGAATAGGCCAACATAATCTATACACTGATGAGTTTTGCCATCTTCACCAACATCCAAACCCAGGTGAGTGCAAATAATTTTAAGGTTTGTATAATTCTGATCGTTCAAACGTTGTTGATTAAATGTCTCATCAACACCGAATACACCAAAGTCAGCAAAAAAACTTATTGCTCCCCCAACAGAAGCAGCACCTGAAACCGTTGCAGCATGATGTTCCTGAACACCGCACTGGAAAAATCTTTCTGGAAACTCCTTAGCAAACGTATCTGTTTTTACTGAACTTGCCAGATCACAATCAAAGACAATTATAGGGTTTTCTTTGTTGTCTTTGTTTACCCTTCCTAAGTCTACCAGAGCATTTCCGAATGCGGTACGGTTGTCAATTTTTGTTCCTGGTTCATATGTTCTTGGCGTCCCCTCATCAATTGAAATTTTTATGTCAAAATTTCTACGGGGAAATGTATAATTTTTTTTCTTCCTCATTTCTCTGTATTTCTCAATTTCACCTTCCAAACCAAGTTCCTTTACTGCTTTAATATAATCTTCTTCTCCTAAGGTTTTTCCATGATAGGCACAATTTCCTTCCATAAAGGAAACACCTTTACCAATGATTGTGTGAGCAATTATACATACAGGTTTTTCAATCGTAAGACTACTTTTAATTGCTGTGTAAATCCTACCGATATCATGTCCATCTACTTCAATAACTTCCCAACCATCAGCAAGATAGTTTTCTTTTATATTCATCGGCATTATATCAAATGTGCAACCACTAATTTGCATTCTATTGTAATCTATTATCACCCTTAATCTATCGAGATTGTATTTAACTGCAAAACGTCGTGCTTCTCCTACCTGACCTTTTGTTTGTTCTCCATCACTCATAAGTACGAAAGTAAAACAATCCCTTCCTTTTATCTTATCAAAAAGTGCATAACCACAACCTGCAGAAAGTCCTTGCCCCAAATTACCTGTCCCCCACTCAACTCCAGGCACCTTCCTGACAATATGACCTTCAAATATACTTCCAGCCTGTCTGAAAGAAGCAATCGCTGTACCAAGATCAAAAAAACCCAATCTTCCAAGAACGGCATAAACTCCTGGAGAAGTGTGTCCAAAGCTTATAACAATCTTGTCTCTTTCAGGATTATCAACCATGTCAGGACAAATTTTTGCATAATGAAAAACAACATTATATATTTCCATCGCTGACATTGAACCTCCGGGATGACCTGATTTTGCAAGTGTTGTCATCGTCAGGACATCCCGCCTGCAAAGATTGCTGAACTGCTGCAATTTCTGTATTTCATCTTCAGGTAAAAAATCATAGGGAAATCTTTTTTTCATACTGGCTCCTTTTATAAAAAAGGTTCAATGTGTCTTGTAAGATGTTCTTCCACCAATTGTGTATGAAACTCAAAATTTTTTTCTATCATAGAATATACATCTTTTTTCAACCCAGGATTCTTATTTCCAATGATACTTCCATAACTTATATGAATCAGTTGTCTCGTATTGTTATCAGCAAATATTTCGTCAAGATTTTCAAATCACAATTTTTCAATGTTTATATGTTAAATATCCGTTGAAATTTCGTAAGAGGCTGCGTTCTGCTGGAAATCATTAATTGCGATTTTAATACATTCAATAAATAAATTTCTGTCTACTGCCGCAATTGTTTTCATTGTTTGTATCCATGAAGTACCAGAAGTTTTAACATGTATCATATTCCCAAATGTTTCCCTAAATTTTCTGTAAATGCTGAATTTATCGCTACCAGAATGAAGGGATATCTTATATGGCCCCAGATTTTTTCTTATACTACTGTGAATTTTTATTTCCTTAACGAACTGCCTGATATCACCTTTATAATCTATTCCTTTTTCAAACTTACCTGGAAATCGTAAAGCTAAACTCTGAAAATTTATTTTCCTTCGTATCAATTCCAAAACAATAAAAACATGTGCAAACGGAGTTGTTGATAGCTTTGTTTCATCAACAGACACCTCAAAATCAAAATCCTTTTTTTTATCACGAATGAAGAGATAACATTCCTCTATGAAATCAATTGCCTGACCATATGTGAAGGCAAGGTCAATAATCATTTCATCTGTAAATGAAAAGGTAAAACCATCAAAAGAAAAATTTTTCCCAGAATATTCTTTTACATAGAAAGAAATTTTCTCTTCCTGTTTTATTGCATTTTCATTTTCAAAATTTCTTATCCTATCAGATGGATCAATGGTGAAAAAGCTATAGCCTGCATTTATAGACTCCTCAAGAACCTTAAGGTTTTTTGCGTGGTCTGCATCTGCACCAAAGGAATCTGACCAACCTTCGACGAAACACCAGAAAATTACGTCGTCTAGAACCTGTTGAAAACTACGACCTGTTCTTTCAAGTTCCCTGGCTGATTGCTGAGCAAATACAGGAAAAAAATCACTTTTTTTGGCTGCCCGGATATGACCTGGAGTCGCCATACCGGTTCTATCGCCAAAACCAAAAGAGCTCTTCATCCCAGCGCACACTGGCTTGAGAAAAGAAAAAGTGTTTCTCAATAATTCTGCTGCTTTTTCTTTTTCAATGAATGTAAAAGAATCATTCCCTATAACGAGGTAGAACTTACCATTTTTTTTTACCGCAAAATAATATTTTTCACCACATTTCCTGATTGATCGCTCAATAACTTCACACTCTGGGTATTTTTTCTTAAATAGGTAATTCATGCCAATATCCTATAAAGTTTATCAATATCAGGCACATCTCCACTTTTTAACCTGAATAAAACCTCACCTGCATCTTTTACCACAAGGGTATCTGGCCTTCCAAAATATTCATTCATATCAATTGTATCCGGATTCAAATACCCGAGATTAATCTGTCTGCATACATGTTCAGGAATTTTTGTTGAAAGAATCACATTAATTCTTGGACTTTCTTTGCCATTAACAAAAGTTCCTATCCCTTTAACATGTGTAGAATGAGCAAGAATTCCACCAGGAACATCCTTAAATCTTTCCCATTGTTTCACAAAATAATCGCGGGTATGATAACCAACCTGTTTTATATATTTGCCGTGCGTATAAGAAACTTCTGTAATATGCGGAGCATAGATAATCAATGTTCCACCATCAGCAACAACTGGTTCAAGTTTGTACATACATTTTCCTGCTGTCCAGATATCATCGTACATGGAAGGAGCGATTGATAAAACAAGGTTGTAGCTTTTTTCGAGATATTGAATATTAAGTTTTGCTGATAGATCCGCTGCAGATGACCAGGCCTGGTTATCACCAACAAAAAGACCGAAAACTTTTTTATCCTTCACAACATAACATATCTGAGTAATTGGTTTTTTTATAAAAGAAACCGCTTTATTTATGGCTGCCCTTACGGGTGTGTCCTTGGTACCGTTTATCTTAGGATTTGTGATTAATGCACCAAGCCAGTGAAACTTATGAAGGAAATGTGGACCTGAAATACCAGGAAAAAGATATTTATAACCCCCTGAAAAACCGACAACCTCATGAGGAAAAACTGGTCCTGCAAGAATTATGTGATCATAATCAAGAATCTTGCGATTAACGGTAACCGGAATATCTTCATTCAAAAGTCCATCGGAAATCTCTGAAATTTCCATTGCACTTATAGTTCCAATAAGGGTAATCGCTTTTTCATCATCCCAGCAATGCTGAAACACCGATGTTTCAGGATATTTTGATTGAAGATAGTAGCGACTGACACCTAAAAGATTTTCAAGACACTCTGAACTCATTGCAGGATGCGTTCCGAGCGCAATCATAAAATCAATTTTTTTTGCTTTGCCATAAAGGGTCTGAAGAACTGTTCTAAAAAGGAGCCCAGTGGGACCAGAACGAGTTCCGTCAGGAATTATTGCAAGCACCCTTTTGTTTCTAAAATCTAAAGAATTCAGTGCATTCTTCAATATATCAGAAAATTCATCCTCAAAAAGAAAACTGTCACAACTGAACTTCTCTTTTATTATCATAGCAGTAATAATCTTCCACCAGGATTGAAATCCTCATAAAGAGATTTTCTTAATTTTTGTTTTTCTCTGTAGGCGTCTATATGATTATAATCTTTCTTTACCCATGGAGGACTGTCGGGCAAAAACCTTGAAAACTCGTCAACAAATTCTGCTTGTTTTTCGTCAGAATATCTTCCATTTAAAAATAGATCAAAAACTTCAGGAAAGTTTTCCCAGGATTCCTCCTCTTTACCGGGAATTACAGGATAAAATCTCACATCATTTTTTCTTGCTGCCTCCAGATCACCAAAGCTATCTCCAATAACAAGGATATTCTGCTCACGATATCCACATCCTTTCAGCATTTTGATCTGTTGGGTTTTACTTCCAATTTCCTGGCTGCATATAAAGTTTAAAAAATCAAGCATACTCCAGTGTTTCCAGTATTCATATAAATCATCATATGGCGTTTGAGAAACAACAACAATATCAGCCGCCTCAACCATGTCCTCAAGACATTTTCTAACATTTTTGAAAGGAGTAAATCTTTTGTTTATAAATGGCAATGTATCATTAACTACTTTACTCCAGCCAAGCAGTTTGTGTATTTCAAAATTAAAAACATTAATCTCAAGATACTTCTGAAGCGAAACATTACTCAACCCATATCCTTTTTTTTCGCAAAAAGATATAAATCTGTCTATCATATCAAACTCTGGAATCGTGATCTTATTTTTTTCAGCATATTTTCTCACATCAGATCGTTTTTTAAGTTCTTTTAAGGTAAGACTTAAAGCAATAAACCGATTAGATCCCCGGTGAATTGAAAAAAGATTAAAATATTCAGCAGTTTCCCTGAAATAGGATTCTATATCCCAGAGATTGTAGAATTCCATATAAAGTGGATGGAAAACAAGCATTTGTTTTCCATTCATATTGTCAACTATGCATCCATCGGTATCAATCGCAACAAGATAGTCTTTTGTTTTTTTGTATTCTTTCAACTCTACAAAGTATTTCTCTGTTTTTTCCTGCTTTAAGGTTCTGCCGGACATATGGTTCAATTTATTTCGTAATTTCTTTTTCAGGTCTGCCAGGAACTAACCACTCTGTATGAAACTCTCTAATCTTTCCTTCCTGGTTCACCATAACTTCTGGCTTATCCTGACCTCCTATTTTGAAATAGCCGTGGGCGCCAAAATAATCCCGTTGAAGTGCTGAAACTTGGGCAGATGGCATAATTGGCGACGTAATCTGTAAAATATAGTCGAGTGAACCAGACATTGCAAGGGCTGGTACACCACATTGATGAGCGACACCTACAAACTTCACAAGCTTTTCAATATTCCTTTCGACAAACCCAGCAAATTTTGGTGCAGCAAGTAGATTGGGCAGGTCTGGTTCAGCTTCATATGCCTTGGTAATTTCATCAAGGAATTGAGCACGAATAATACATCCAGCCCTCCAGATTTTCGCAATCCTACCGATATTCAAATTAAAATTGTATGCCTTTGAAGCTGCCTGTAGTAACGCGATTCCCTGAGCATATGAAGAAATCTTAGCAATGTATAAAGCATCATGTGCTACATTTATCATCTCTTTTTTATCACCACTAAATTTACCTGATGGAATGGTAAGTTTTTTTGCCATTGCCAGTCTGAGTTCCTTATCCTGAGACATCTCCCGTGAGAAAACAGCAGCTGCAATAGTTGGAACAGGAACAAGAAGCTCAAGCGCACTCTGTACAGTCCAGGTACCTGTTCCCTTCATCCTTGTAATATCTGCCACCCTATCAACCAGAAATTCATCAGAACCCTGATGTTTCTGTTTCATACTATCGGCTGTGATCTCTATGAGGTAGGATCTTAAAATATCACTTTCACCATTCCATTCTGCCATAATGTCAGCAATTTCGTCTGCCTTCATTCCGACATTTTTAAAAAACCACACAACTTCTCCTATGAGCTGCATATCTCCATACTCAATACCATTATGGGTTGTCTTTACAAAATGACCCGCCCCATCAGGACCGATATAGTCAACACACGGCTCACCATCATATGCCTTAGCAGAAATATCTTTAAAAATCTTTTCAACAAGTTTATATGCCTCAATTTGCCCACCAGGCATTATTGCAGGTCCTTTAAGAGCACCTTCTTCACCTCCTGAAACTCCTGTTCCAATAAACAAAATACCCTTTTCGCTCAACATCTTGTTTCTTCTTATTGTATCCTTAAAAAATGAATTACCACCATCAATTATCAGGTCACCTGGTTTCAAATACTGTAGTAAGCTTTCTATAAAATTATCAACAGGTTGACCTTCTTTAACCATCAACATTATCTTTTTAGGACTATCCAGAACATCTACGAGATTTTTCAAATCATAAGTCGGTATTATGTTTTTTCCTTTTGCAACGCCATCTGCAAATGCTTTTGTTTTTTCTGCGGTCCTATTATAAACAGCTACAGTATAACCACGACTTTCCATGTTCAACGCAAGATTTCTTCCCATAACTTCCATTCCTATCACTGCAATATCTGCTTTTTTCATTTTGACTCCCCGTTAAATTTAAACTCCTGAAAATGCGTTGAAACCACCATCTACTGGAACAACAACACCGGTTACAAACTTTGAGGATTTTGAAGCAAGCCAAATACAGGTTCCTATCAAATCATCCGGTTCACCGAATCTTCCAGCAGGTGTATGCTGTATTATAGTCTTCCCTCTTGGCGTGAGTTCATTGTTCTCATCAACAAGAAGATATCTATTCTGCTGTGTAAGGAAAAAACCTGGCGCTATTGCGTTTACCCTTAAAAGTTTGTTATATTCCATTGCAAAATGTACTGCAAGCCACTGTGTGAAATTACTTACTGCTGCCTTAGCAGCTGAATAACCCGGTATTCTTGTAAGTGGCCTGAAAGCGTTCATTGAAGAAATATTAATTATTGAGCCACCTTCAGGATTCTTTATCATCTCTTTTCCAAATACCTGAGAAGGCAATATTGCTCCCCCAAAAAGATTGAGAGCAACAACTTTTTCAAGTCCTTCCAAGGGTAGGTCAAAAAAGCTAAGCTGTGGAGAAGTTGTTGCTTCTTTAATATTTCCGCCTGCGCAATTAACAAGAACATCAATTCTTTTATATTTATCAATAACTTTCGTTGCACAATCCATAATCACTTCTTTTTTCAATACATCAATATAAAAACCATCTGCCTTCAATCCCTCTGAGTTAAGCTGCGAAGCTGCTTCTTCAAAATTTTTCATGTCAAGAATGCAGACTCTTGCTCCTGCCTGGGCAAGTCCGCGACATATACTCATTCCAAGTACACCCGCTCCGCCTGTAACAATTGCGTTCATTCCATCAAGACTGAAAAGTTCTATAATTTTCTTCTCCATTTGTCCCCCTATTCATATTCAAGATACTCTGGATGTGTATGCCTCTGAAAAGGTCTTTTCTCACCTGCAAGAGCCCAGAAATAATATAATCTATGTTCTGGAATCACCGCAACAGGATGATAACCACGTGGAATTGTTATGGCATCATTTGTCAATATCGGAAAAGCGATATCCTGCGTCTCGTCATATATTCTTATCATTCCAAAACCAGTTTTTTCTGGCTTACATTTAAAGAAATAAATTTCTTCGTGTCTGCTTTCTTCAGGCATATTATCAATATCATGTTTGTGAGGCGGGAAGCATGACCAGTGCCCTATATCGTGGATTGTTTCTCCAGCTATAATCTTCGAAGCCGGAAAATCCTGAGGAACAATATTAAGGATTGTTCGCTGATAATTTAGTTTTCCTGCTCTCTGTATTTTGATATCATCCTGTGTTATCATCCTAAATGAGAATTTTTTTTCTGCTACTGCTGAAACAGCCACTGCTT
>JAOAAW010000111.1 GCA_026418655.1 bacterium
TACATAATCAACAATGGTCTGGGGATTTCTATCATAAAAAAGTTTTTTGTCTGCGCTGACATTAAAGATTTTCTCAAGAACAAAATGATGGAGGATCGCAACATCAAGTGTTTTCCATTGTTCAGAATAAGTTTCAGGCAAAAATTCCAATATTTTCTTGTTATCAATCAATGTCCAGGTCTGATAAGAACCAGAACAATAAATGCCAAAACTGATTTTTTTACAGTTTTTTATAAAGTCAAGAGTTTGAGCTAAATTCTTTCTGTCTTCCACCTGAAAAAACTCACTGATTTTTTCCAAATGTTTTTGTTCCATTGCAATTTTTGCTGCCCTGTGGGTTGGAAGAACAACAAGACCATCAGAAAAAAGATTTGTCAGATACACCATTATATATCGCGGTGCCCGAGAGTTTTTTTTGAAGTACTCTAAAGACGCCTGGAACCTATGGTGCCCATCAGCAATAAAGAGGTTTCCTTTTTTTATCTTTTCAATCAGAGTGGTCAGAAGTTCTGGTTTGGATAAAGAAAATTCTATTGAATAATCTTCAAAAGCAAGTTTTTCTTCGCAATCAACATTTTTTACTGTTTTTTCCAGCAAATTTTCCCTGTCCTCAAAAATTAAAAAAATTGGCTCTAAGTTGGCATTTGTGGAATCAAGAAGTTTTATTCTGTCATCTATGTATCTTCCAAATGTTATTTCATGCCTGACAACCCTGGTTGCTTCTCGCAGGTCAAAAAGCCCGATAAAGCCACACCTTTCAAAAGACCTTCCATCAATTTCAAAGGATTGTTTTACAATGTAATAGTTTTCAGTTTTGTCCTGAACAAGAATATTTTCGCTGCACCAGGCGTTGAGTTTCACGCTGACTTCATTGTGGTATTCAGAATCAAATGATTTTGGCAACGTTAAATGAACGATATTAAAAGGAGACCGATTGATTAATTCATTCCTGTATTGAGCATCAATAACATCATAGGGTGGTGCTATCAGATTGCTTAATTCGCCTGCCCTGTCTGAATACCTGTATCCTCTGAATGGTAGAATCATTTTACAGTCCTGTTGGTATATCAATAAATTTTGCTTCAACATCAAATTTTCTCTGCAAGATTTTTGCGATTTCCTTTACCCCCAATGTTTCTGTCGCATGATGCCCACCAAAAATCACATTCATGCCTGCATCTTTTGCTGAATGAAAAATTTCAAGTGTATCACCGGAAATATAAAGGTCAACCCCTTCTTTTAACGCCTCATTAAATCCTGCATATCCACCACCACCACTGATAACAGCGACTGTCTTTATTGTTTCTGGTCCGTATGGCAGAACACGGCATTCTATACCAAGTGAAGTATTTAATTTACTCAAAACATCCTTCAACAATGTTTTCTTGGTAAAAATTCCACAAAAACTGATGGATTTTCCTTCATAAGGAAAAAACGGTTTTGATTTTTTGGCGCCAATAAGATTGAGTAGCAGAATATTATTACCAATCTCAGGATGTATGTCAAGTGGAAGGTGCACAGCGTATAGCGAGATGTTATTTTTGTAAAGTATTTCAAGCCGGTTTTTATTTAGCCCTGTAAAAGAGGGGTTTATATTCTTCCAGTAATGTCCATGGTGAACAATAATCATGTCTGCTTTTTCGTCTGCGGCTTTTTCAAAAACAGTTTTTCCAGCATCAACTGTGCACATTACTTTTTTTATTTCGCCTTTTCCTTCCCATTGAAGGCCATTCCAGGAATCATCCTTGATGTTTTTGATGTCAAGAAAATCGTCAAGAAATTTAACAATTCTTTCCAGTTTCTCCATTTCATCTCCCTGCCTGTGATTTCTGATATTTTTCCTGTAGCAATCCTGGCAAATCCGCATTTTTCAGCATATTTCTGATATAGTCCCTTTTTGCTTCTTTAAGAGAATTGCCCTCCCGTAATATATCCCATGTCTCACCCATGAAATCTGTCTCTCCGTACATGTAATCGCTTCCATTCGAGGAAGAAACAAGAATGCTTTTTCTGTTCTTTATTGCTTCCACCAAAGATTTTTCTGATAGCTCCGATGAAAGTATTATCGTTCTTTCTGAATTGCTGAATGTACCATCATGGGTATCAGTGGTACCAACAAGCGCTGGAAGAATACCCTGTTTTTTCCATTGATAGTAGTAAAGTGGAATATGCTCCCAGGCATCAAGACCCGTATTTTTGAGTGGTTGGTCAAGCCTGCTTAATTCCCATTGTGAATTTGTCCAGCCAGGATGGTTCCATTGAATAATCGCTGACTGCTGTTTTGCAAGGTTTATAATTTCTTCAGCAGAGCCATCCCATGGAATGGTTTTGTTCAATGGATACGCATTGAAATGAAAATCTTTAGTTGTGATTTCCTGACCTATAATGAAAGTGTAGCCAAAGCCATGTTTAGAAAGCAATTGGGAAACAATTTTAGCGCCTTCAATTGTGTTGTGGTCTGTGAGGGCAAAAAAATCCATATAACAGTACATTGAGGAAAGTACCATGCCAACAGGTGAAAGATAACCATCTGAAAAATTTGAATGGGCATGAAGGTCTCCGCAATAAGTAAAGTTTTGCGTTTTCACTTTTTCTGAACTTTTTGTTGAAAAGGCAAACTCATTAACAAGGGTTTTTCTGATTTTTTCAACATCCTGAATTGAAACAGGTATTTTTTTCAAAACAAGTTTTACTGCTTCCTCAGCAACCCATCTTGATGGATGAGAACAGGAAACAAGCATATTTTTATACGGTACCCTGACAACACTCTGTTTTACAACATTGACCTTATAAGCACGAAAACTTGTTAATGGTTCACTGACCTTGTTTGACACAACAAGAAATGGACCTCCTTTAAGGGCATCATCAAGCGAACCTATAACTGGTTTTTTCTTTAGACCCTGAATATATTTTTGCAATCTGTTTTTTATATTTTCACCTGCATCAAGCATAACCACAGACCCAACATCCACATAATCAATTTTTTCAATGTCAACAACATAAATCTGTTTTTTTTGAGGTAAAACAACCATTACCTGTTTCTCAGGGTCAAACTTTTCTATATTGAAGTAAAAAACCTGATAGTTCCAGGACGAAGCCCTTGCTGGAAAACCACCGATAATTACAGGCCCTGCAGGATTGACATCTTCAAGAAGGTCAATAAAACCATCCATTTTTTGCCTTGCTGCCTCTTTTGCCTGGTCTTCACTGGAAAATTGTTTCACCCTAACATTTGCAAGTGGAACACTGCCCCAGTAAAACGTAATAGAAGCAGTATCAATTGCTGGATATTCAATCACAACCTGAGATTCTGGTTCATCGGTAAGAACAAGAAAATCGATAAGAGAAGAGGTCTGTTTGAATTTCCTGTTGTTCAGAACTTCTATCCTTCCAGCTGCTTCCCGCACTGCAGCAGCAAGCCTTTCTTTATCGTCAGTTTCAACAGCTCTTTTTATTTTTTCATAACACACACCAACTGCAAGATATCCACTTGCCCTGAAGGGATCCTGCTGTGAGAGTTTTTTAATATCTGCCTTTAATATTTCAGAAAGAATTTCATCTGTTACATTTCCGAGAAAGAAAACTTGCTTTTTATAAACAACTTCAGCGCCTTTGCCTGTTGCGACAACACTGATAAAAAAAGAATCGCCTTCGATCTTTTTTCCATCTAAAGTGAAATTTACTCTTAACGCATTTGTCCATGGAGATGAATATTTTTTAATTTTCGGCTTTCTTTCATCAAGTATTTTTCCATCTTGATTTTCCATTCTAATTTTTATTGCTGTTATCTCGCCTGCTAAAGAAGATGTTTCTATAGAAACAGGAAATGGTTTTTTTTCAAGTATCACAGAAGGGCACTCTATGGACAAAAATGGTTCTGCCCTTTCTTCACAAATACAATGAATAAAATTTTGCGGGCTTCTGTACAATTCTTTTTTTCCTGAATAACTCAAACTCAAAGGCTGTACTTTATCAAGGTCTTTTTTATCATAATCATCAAGCATTGCCTGAATGCCTATATTAACACCGGGTCCTGGCTTTCTAATATCAGGAAATGCTGACCATGGGACAAAAAGTTCAATATTATAACCGAATTCAGTTTTCTTTCCCGCGATCTCTAAATCCTGAATTTTATGGACTCCAAAAACTGTTGCCACTGGATTTTTCCCATCAACAGGGGGCACAACTAAAATCTGGTAGCACCCCTTAGAATAAGGCGGTTTCATAAAGCGTTCACTTGATCTACCATCAACAAAGATTTCAATACAATCCTGCTCATAGGCGTTTTCCGGTGATTTTTCATTGATAACCTGATTATCCGCAACAATTGCGCCGAAAAAAAGTCCACTCTCATTCCACGAAACATAAAATTCCATTCCTGCATCCATTGGCCCTGACCACTGTCTTGTTGCATTTGCAATATGGTTTTTTGACCTGACTGGAAAACCCGGACATTTACCCCATTCGTCAGATGTTAAAACTCCATCAACTGTAATTTTTGAATGTGGGATAACAATGGGTTTTTCAGAAATAACAGGAAGTGACCAGTCAACACTGATACCTGCAAAACAAAACCCTGAAAAAACAAGAAAAATCAACAATCTTTTCATTGAAAACTCCTGTTAAGTATTACTTTTTTACAGCGTTTGCAATTTCATCTGCCAGTTTATACCATAATTGCCTGTCAAGTATATTATCAGGAGCACTAATAATTGTCTCTATATGCTCTGGCTTCTTTATTCCAACAATCGCTGAAGTTATCGCAGGATGCGTCAGAATCCATCTTATTGCAAGAGCAGCTGTTGTTAAACCCATTTTCTCAGCTACAACCTTAAGAGAGACATTGACAGCATTCAATATTTTCTTGAAATTTTCTCCTGTAAAACGGGGATGCTGTGCCCTTGAATCTTCAAATTTTGTATCTTCGCTGTATTTACCTGTAAGAATTCCTCTGGCTAAACTGGAATATGTTATCACGCCAATCCTTTTCTCAAGACAAAAAGGAAGTTCTTCTTTTTCAACATCTCTGTCCAGAAGATTATAAAGTGGCTGTAGACATTCAATATCCATATACCTCATATACATACTCATCTGATGCACATTCATATTGCTGACACCAATCCAGCGAATTTTTCCCTGTTTTTGCAGATTTAGCAGCGCACATGCCACCTCTTCTGGCTTTGTTAATGGGTCCCACGCGTGAATCTGATAAAGGTCAATATAATCGGTTTTTAATCTTTTCAATGACGCTTCACACTCTCTAACAATGTAGTTATAACTGGTGTCAGGATATCTATTCTGAGGATCATCAAGATTCCAGTAAAACTTTGTCGCAATTACAAGTTTATGTCTGCATCTATGTTTTTTTAAAAAATCTCCAAGAACACTTTCAGCAAAACCATCGCCATATGCCTGGGCAGTGTCAATAAAGTTGATACCAAGTTCTATCGCTCTTTCAAGTGCCCTGTTCCATTCATCAATAGAGATATTCCCCCAGAATCTCGGTGAAAGTTGCCAGCAACCAAAACATATCCTTGATACAAAAAGGTCTGTTTTCCCAAGCTGCAAATATTTCATAGACACCTCCTATTAAGATGGAGCAGGAATTTCCACTTTAAATTCTCTGTGTTCCTCTACTATTTTCAGCGATGTAGCCAATGAGACAAAACTTAAAAAAAGACAAAACACCACAATTGCAATATATGCAGAAACAGGGTATATCACTGCTTCTGAAGTAATAATCGCCTGTTGAGAAAATCTGTCCATAATAAAACCACTGATATTTCCTGTTATTGCAACAAAGATATAACACAGGGCATTTATGAAACCAACAGATGTTCCCACTGTTGATGGATTTATTTCCTTCATCAATGTTGTTGTCAGAGGCCCACTTCCACCAATCATCGCAAACAGAAAAAAGGATATGAAAAATATCATAGGTACTTTCCATAAAATCAGGTTAACAATCATCAAAGCACAGGAAAAAATTTGTATCATACACAATGAAACAACAAATTCTTTTCTTTTTTTTATCAATCGTGTCATTGCTCCCCAGAAAAGAACAAAAAACATTATATTCACCATCATTGCAAAAGTAAAAGACGCTGCAATCTTTGAACTCACAGAACAGATATCCTGTAATAGTTTCTTTCCGATCAATCCCTGAAATAGAAAATAGATTGCAAAATTTATTGAAACAGTTATTACCAGTGGATATGATTTCCTGTTCAGAAATGTGGCTTTGATATCTTCAAAAGAGATTGAATTTTTCTGATACCTCAGCTGACCATGTTTTAGCAGAACAAAAAGGATTACAAACAACACCACCAAAAAAATAATAGCCATCCATAGGATTGTATTTCTCCAGCCAAATATTGTTACCAATCTTTCAAATGGCAATGTTGCAAATAGCCCTCCTGAATAGCCAAGAAAAAGCGCAACTCCGAGCATAACCGGAAAAAAGTCGGGTCCAAAAAGTTCATCGGTCTTTTTTACCATTCCAAGATACATGACACTTGCACCGAAACCAATGAGAATTCTTGAAAAATAGAGGAAAAAAATGGAATGGGAAAAAGAAAAAATTAAAGAGCCAATACATAACAGAAACCCTCCTGAAAGAAAGATGCGATTTGTGCCAAAGAAATCCATACATGGACCCACAAAAAATTGTAATGTTCCATAGATACTGAAAACTATTGTTCCAAGAGTGGCAACCTGATTGGCTGTAAGATTGAATCCTGTTTGCAATTGATTGAAGATTGTACCGGGTATTGCAACTCTGTGAAAATATGAAAAAAAATAAATGGAGTTCATAAACAAAAAAAGCATAATTTTCTTTTTCAAAACAAGTTCTTTTTCCATTTCTTTACTCACAGGGTGAAAAAACTAAAAAACCAAGAGGTGGCAAGGTTATTTCAACTGATTGATTGAAAAAATGTCGTTTTTCTTTTTTTATTCGAACAAAGCCAGAATTCCCAACGTTTGAACCACCATAGAAGTCTGCATCACTATTCATAATCTCTCTGTAATTACATGGAAATGGTACCCCGATTTTATAGTTGTACCTTGGCACAGGCGTAAAATTGAAAACAAAAATAAGACACCTATCCTTTTTTCTGCTCCATCTGATAAAGCATATCACAGTATTGTCAACATCTGAAAAATCAATCCATTGAAAACATTCATAACTTGATTCATTTTCATATAATTCAGGACTGCTGCGATAAAGATTATTCAGGTCCCTTACAAGATTGGAAATTCCTCTATGACTTTCATATTGCATTAGATGCCAGTCAAGCTCAGTATTATGATTCCACTCATTTCTCTGAGCAAATTCTCCTGACATAAAAATAAGCTTTTTGCCGGGATGTCCATATTGCCAGCCAAAAAGAAGTCTGAGATTTGCGAATTTCTGCCAGTCATCTCCAGGCATTTTTTCAAGAAGAGATTTTTTCCCATAAACAACCTCGTCGTGGGAAAGCGGTAAAATATAATTTTCAGAAAATGCATAAAGAAGGCTAAATGTAAGAACATTTGTGTGAAATTTCCTGTGCACAGGGTCTCTTGAGAAAAAATCAAGGGTATCATGCATCCATCCTAAATTCCACTTAAAGCCAAAGCCAAGACCACCCAAATACACAGGTCTTGTAACCCCGGGCCAGGCAGTTGATTCTTCGGCAATCGTAAAGGCATGTCTATATCTACTATAAACCACTGAATTGAACTTTTTAATAAATTCTATTGCCTCAAGGTTTTCCCTGCCGCCATATATGTTGGGAATCCATTCTCCTTCTTTTCTTGAATAATCAAGATATAACATTGAAGCCACTGCATCAACGCGCAGTCCATCTATGTGATAATTTTCAAACCAGTTGTTGGCACTACCCAGAAGGAAATTTGCAATCTCATGTCTGCCATAATTGAAAATTGCACTTTTCCAGTCAGGGTGCTCTCCCTTTTTAGGATCCTGATGTTCATACAAATGCGTTCCATCAAAAAAATAAAGACCATGGCTGTCTTTGGGAAAGTGCGCAGGAGTCCAGTCAAGAATTACAAAGACATCATTTCTATGGCAATAGTCCACAAAAAATTTGAAATCATCAGGATTCCCATATCTTGATGTAGGCGCATAAAATCCAGTGGTCTGATATCCCCATGAGTCATCGAGGGGATGTTCTGAAACAGGCAAAATCTCAATGCAATTAAAACCAAGATTTTTGACATAATCAACCAGAAGTGGAGCAATCTCCCTGTAGTTAAGAAAACTGCCATCATCTTTTCTTTTCCACGAACCAAGATGAACCTCATAGATACACAGCGGTAGATTTATAAGGTCTTTATTTTTTGAAATAAAATTATCATCCTGCCATTTATAATCGCTTTTCCAGGTAATTGAGGCAGTTTTGGGCCTAATTTCAAAATATTTGCCGTATGGATCTGATTTCATCAACAATTGGTTCTGATTTGTCAGAATTTCATACTTATAATTGCTTCCAGCAGGAATTTCAGGAACAAAGATTTCCCATATGCCAGAGTTTCCTAAAACACGCATCTGATGAATTCTTCTATCCCAGTTGTTGAAATCTCCCACAACGCTTACCCTTTTTGCATTTGGAGCCCATACTGAAAAATTAAAACCCTCTATCCCATTGATAATTCTGTGTACAGCACCCATTTTCTTAAAAATTTCCTGATGGTTCCCTTCGTTGAATAAATACAGGTCCATTTCTCCAAAGATTGAGCAATTGAAATAATATGCATCAAAAAAA
>JAOAAW010000142.1 GCA_026418655.1 bacterium
GGCTCGGAGATGTGTATAAGAGACAGATAATATATAAAACAATTTTGGTAAATGCTTTACACCAAAGCATAGAATTTATTATAATAGGATATAAATCCTCTATGAACATACTCGTTTTTAACTCTTATGATACTTATGGCGGCGCAGAAAAAATTGCCTGCAATCTTGTCTCTGTTTATGGCAGAATGGGACATAATGTCCGACTGGTTGTATCACGCAAATTTAGCAAGAATCAACCCCTTATTATCGAAATTCCCCAATCCAGAATTACTACACCAATTTATAGAATATTTACGGGTATCAACCAATTCTATACTAAACAAAACATCATAAAAAAATTATTAAGACAAATGGAACAACCAGGTGGTTTAAAAAGAATTCTCACAGGGACGGAAAACGGAAGATATGTCGATTTTAACTCAATACTCAGCAAGTGCGGATTTAAGCCCGAGATAATACATTTTCATAACTTACGTGGCGATTTTCCTGACATAAAAAT
Organism: bacterium; assembly: GCA_026418655.1. GTDB lineage: Bacteria > Ratteibacteria > UBA8468 > B48-G9 > DTJG01 > DTJG01. The sequence goes on from JAOAAW010000142.1 coordinate 500, forward strand.
TTTGAAATATGCCAGGGCTCATTCTCCGATTGTAATTACAATGCATGATCTCTGGCTCTTAACCGGAAAGTGCATACAACCAGGAACATGTAAAGAATGGCTAAATGAATGTCAGGACTGTCCGGAAACATGGTTTCCATCCTTCATTGTGAAAAATGGCATTAAAAAGAACCTTAGAAAAAAGAAAAGGATTATGTTGGAAACAAAACCATACATCTGTGTTCCATCTTTCTGGGCATTGGATTTGATAAAGAAATCATATATTGCAGAATTTGCAGCTGGCTTGGAAGTTATTCATAACGGAGTTAATCTTTCAATCTTCAAACCCGGCGATAAAAAGAACGCAAGAGAAAAATTAAGGTTACCACAAGATTCCTTTATTCTATTTACTTCTGGCAGGGAGTTAAAGACAAATAAATACAAAAATTTCAGGACATTACAAAAAATTAGTATCTTACTCGCAGGTAGCATTACCGACAAAAAGATAATACTTGTGTGCCTTGGTGATAAGGGGAAAAAAGAATGTCATGAAAATCTTGAAATTAGATTCATACCGATTACAACTGATGATAATATTGTCGCTGATATTTATCGCTCTGCTGATTTATACGTCAGTACTTCGAAGTTTGAAACATGGGGATTGACAATAACAGAAGCAATGGCCTGCGGAACACCTGTCATAGCATTCAGAGACGGTGGTATAAAAGAACAAATTATAGATGGAAGGACCGGCTTTTTGATACCGGACGATGATCTAAAAACGATGGTCCAGAAGATAAAAACAGTCATAGGGAATAAAATACTACTTCAAGATATGTCAGAAATGGCATCTAAGCATGCAAAAGAAAATTTTGGCATTGAGAAAACAGCCCAAAGATATCTTGATTTATATGGAAACATCCTGAATGAAGCCAAAAAAAATAGGAATTGAAGCCCATGCACTTAATCTGCAGCAGGGTGGAAACGAAAGATACATAGAAGGTCTGCTGAAAGGACTTTCTAAAATTAATAAAGAAGATTTCAGTTTTACAATTTTTATCAATCAAAAAGCACAAATCCCTGACTTTTTAAAAGATAACCCTTCATTTGAATTTGAAATAGTGTCCATCAATCCCATTAAAAGATTTTTATTGGACTTACTTATCAAGGTGAAGAAAACAAAAATTGACCTACTCCATACCCAGTACCATCTTCCAATAGGAATAAATATACCTTCAGTAATAACACTCCACGATGTCTCGTATCTTACACATCCTGAATTCTTTCCGGTTTGTGAAAGATTGAAAATGAAATTTGCAATGATGCATTCAATCAGAAAGGCGAGAAAGGTTATCACTGTCTCCCAGTTTTCAAAAAGCGAGATTTTGAAAATGTATAAAGTTGCAGATGAAAAGATATATGTAATCCATAACGGAATTTCTGATGAGTTTAAACCATCAAGTAAAATTGAAATACAAAAAACACTTAAAAAGTTTGGAATTCATTCACCTTACATACTCAGTGTTTCGAATTTACAACCACGGAAAAATCTTAAAGGTTTGATTGATTCCTTTCTAAACGTGTTAAAAAAAGATGAAAAATTCCCATGCGTGCTGGTTATTGTCGGAAGAAAACTATGGCTATACGATGAGATTTTTTCAGAAATAAGAAATTCACAATTTAGAGAAAAAATCATTTTCACGGGATATATAGATAACAGAGACCTTGTATGCTTGTATAGTGGAGCTGAAATGTTCGTATATATATCATTTTATGAAGGATTTGGCTTCCCACCTCTTGAAGCTATGGCGTGTGGCTGTCCCGTCATAACATCAAATACCTCGTCACTTCCTGAAGTAACCGAAGATGCTGCCATTCATGTCGACCCTGAAAATCTTGAAGAAATATCCTCGGTTATTGTTCATCTTTATAAAAGCAAAGGTTTGAAGGCTTCTTTGAAAGAAAAAGGATTCAGACAGGCAAAAAAGTTTTCATGGGACCAATGTGCGGAAAGAACATTACAGGTGTACAAAAACATTTTTTCCCTGTTATAATTATAAAATGAAAATCGCCATTATAGGAACAAGAGGAATACCTGCGAGATATGGAGGATTTGAAACGTGTGCCGAAAAAATTTCAAAGTATCTTGCAGAAAATGGGCATAAGGTGCTTGTCAGCTGCAGAAAACATTTATATCCTGACAGACCCTCTGTACATCCGAATATAAAACTTGTCTATGCTCTCTCCATACGAGGTAAAATCACTGATACTTTTTCTCACACCTTTTTTAGTATTTTGGCTGCAATTATATGGAATCCAGATGTAATATTCATGTTCAATGCAGCAAACAGTCCACTTGTAATCATTGCAAAAATCTGTGGCAAGAAGGTTGTATTGAATGTTGATGGATTTGAATGGAAAAGAAGAAAATGGGGATTTGTAGGCCAAACATACTTGAAATTCGCTTCTTTTTTTTCTACTATTATTGCGGATTATTTGATAGCCGATTCCATGGAAATTGCCGGATATTACCGGTCACGTTTCCATAGAGATCCCATCTTTATCCCCTACGGTGGGGATATCTT
>JAOAAW010000155.1 GCA_026418655.1 bacterium
AGATGTGTATAAGAGACAGCTCCCATATTTTTTAAAATTGAGTTAAAAAATAAACTTTATTATTCCCAGTGTTAAAAGAGATACAATAGTACCTGCCATCAAAACACCACCAATAAGGCCTATCAAATAATTTTTAAATCTAAGTTGAAAAATAACTGAGGCAATAGTTCCAGTCCATGCTCCTGTCATAGGTAGCGGAATTCCTACAAATATTAGTAACCCCATTGTCTTATAAACTTCAACAATTTTTGACTTGCTTTTGGTTCTATTAATCAGATACATATTTATCTTTTTTCCAAACCCAAATTTTTCAACAAATCTTAAAAGTTTTTCAAGAAAAAAATATAGAGGAATAACAGGAAGCAAATTTCCTATAATCGCTATTAAAAAGACATTCCAGAAAGGAATTCCTTTACTCAGGCCATACGGTATTGCTCCTCTTAATTCTGAAATTGGAAGCATTGAAAGACCAAGAGTAATCAAAATATTTTCCATTATTTTCTGTGCTCGGGTTCTATTAATTTTTGATGCCTCTATTTTATCATTATTATCACATTGTCCTAAAATTTTTGCTGCCCAAATCATTTTAATTACTAAATTTGAAATCTATAATTTTCAGGATAAAATTTAAGAAGTCATAACGTTGATCAGAATCCAACGTGAGAGTTAAACGCACTGGAGGTTTTTTAAGTTATTTCTAAAATTGATTTCAGCGCCATGTCAATGGTGCAATTAATTGAAAAAGTTGCTCTTTGTTTATTCTGCTGGAGTTAAGTATAAAAATGAGAAGGATTTATCTTCATGATTACAGAAGACTGAAAGATAAAATTCTTATTTCAAATGAACCTGCCCATTATTTAAGAAACGTGTTACGAATGAACGTTGGGTCAAGGTTTATCGCATTTGATGGTGCGGGCAGAGAATACGAATTAGAAATCAAAAAATCCTCAACTAATGAAATTGAAACAGAAATCATGCAGGAAAGAATTATGACACAAAAAGAAACATTAATACCCATGGAACTCTGTATTTCACTGTGCAAGGTCAGTACATTTGAAAATATATTAAAAAAAGCATCTGAACTTGGTGTTACAAAGATATCTCCGATTAAAAGTGAAAGGAGTATTATTCAAATACAGGATGGAAAACTTGAAAGAAAACTTATTAGGTGGAAAAAAATCGCAGCGCAGGGTTGCAAGATATCAGGGAGAACAAAAATACCCGAAATCATACCGCCTGTTGAATTTAAAAACATTGTCAAAGAAAAAGGTTGTGGGATATTATTCTGGGAACAGTCCAGAACCAATCTAAAGTCAAAAATTGATAGATTACTCAAGAATGCTTATGATAAAAAAATACTCAGAATTTTTATAGGCCCAGAAGGTGGATTTACAGATGATGAAATTAACTTAGCTGAAAAAAATGACATTATTATTGTCAGTCTTGGCCCAAGAATACTGAGTGTGGAAACAGCTACCGTCGCAGCGATTTCAATTCTGTTATATGAATTTGAAAATTTTAACACTACCTATTGATCAATTGAAACTATCTTTCCGGTCTCAAGAGATTCAAGTTCTTTCAAAACAATCTTGAGACTATTCACAGCATCCTCAGGAGTAATAACTTGAAATTCTTTGTTATGAACAACATGGTCAATGAAATAGTTGAGTTCAAAAAAGTATCCACCAAGGTCAGAAATATTGCCCCCTGAAACCTGGGATGTTTTCCTTTCCAGCTGAGGCCTGTCAATCCTTCCATCCGCATAATAAACGGTTAGAGTTGGACTTGACGCTGAATCAAAATCAACCACTGCCTTTTCAAACTGAGCGATAAATTTCATCTCAAAAGGAAAATTAGAAGTCATATCCCAACCACCTTCGGCAAAGGCGGTCATACCATCAGGAAAATTGTAAGTTGTAAATACATGTATGTAGCCTTCTTCTGAAGAAAATGTTCCACGAGAGTAAAGAGAAATCGGTTTTTGCCCACAAAGATACAGGATATAATCAACATCATGTATATGGAGGTCGAAAAGTGCTCCACCAGAACGTTCCTTATCAAGCAACCAATTCTGCCATCCCCAGGTGGGCTTTGGACTTAACCTTGTACAGGTAATAGTAATCAGTTTTCCAAATCTTCCCTGGTCATAATTTCTCTTCACAAATGCGTACTCTGGCCAGAATCTTATAACATGGGCGACCATGAATCGTACCTTTTTTTGATAACATGTTCTGACCATTTCCTGAGCATCGTCAAGTGTCAGTGCAATCGGTTTTTCGCACACAATATCTTTTCCAGCTTCTGCTGCCTTGATAACATATTCCTTGTGCAAAAAGGTAGGCAAGCAAATATCAACTATTGAGATTTCAGGTTTTGCTAGAACCTGACCTATTTCAAGGTATGGGATCGCTCCATACTTTTCTGCAAGTGATTTTGCCTTTTCACCTCGCTGATCCACAATTGCCGCTATTTTAACATTGGGTAGTTGTGAATAAACTTCTGCGTGCATTGAACCCATAAACCCTGCGCCGATAATTGCAACCCTTACCATCTCCTCCTCCTAAAAGATTATTGATAAATCTTATTATTTCCAATCCACAGTATATGCAAGTAGACTTTTTCCTTTGGCAAGAACATAAAAGTTGTTTGAAACTGCTGCTTCTGCAATTTTCACTGATTTATCTATTGAATAGTACCACACATTTCTTTTGTTTTTATCAGGAAAATAGTACCACCGATTCCATGTTCCTACGACTGCTTCAATTATATCCTTGTTGAAAGTTAATAATTTCACATCTCCACCAAGAGTAAACCTAATTATCTCATTTCCGGTTGAAGAAAACAGGTGAACAAGATTATTTCTCAAACCGGTAGATATGTGCTCAATTCCAGGCGAAATCCTAACTTTTTCAACGGCACCACCAAGTTTTCTATTCCAGGTCAAATTTCCTTCATTGTTGTATACAAAAATATCACCAGCCATTGTTCCTGCAACAAGAAATGAACAATCAGGACTCATCTTTATGCTTCCTATCCAGTCAGGTAAAGTCCTTGTCCAAAAAATTTCACCCTTTGAATCAAGATAGTAAATTTTATCATCGATTGCGTATGCCCAGAATTTACCATTCTCACCAATAGAAATTGCTCGAACAAGATTTTTTACCTTCGTCTGAAATATGAGTTTTGTTCCTTCTGCCAGGCATAATCTTCCATTAATGGAAGCCCATGCAGCATAATTCCCATCCGGAGAAATTGCGATACATACAATCTCATCCTGTTCCCTGAAGATTTTGCTAACAGTACCTGAACGATTGAACAGATATACACTTCCATCCTTACATCCTGCAATAAGTTTTGCTCCTGATTCTGCAACTGCAATTCCTGTTATTTCATTTGATGTCTCGTATGTCCATTGATATGAGTTCACTGGAATTAAAAGATCTTCCGGTATTTTTTTTCCCTGAAATTCTAGAACAAATCTTTCGAAGAAGTTCGGTAAAAATTCGTAGTTCTCATTCTTATATTCAAAGTTCTCAACAGGTTCATTCTGTCCTGCTTTATATACACGAACCTGAAAAATGTATTGATTCTCAATTCTAACCAGGAAAGGTTCGAGAATATAGTTAACATTTAGGAGTTTCACAATTCTCGCCCTCTCTTCACGATCTTCAATGATGTCACGTCTTGTAATCTGTTGTTCACCAAGCATTCTATCAAGAATCTGGTCTTTTACAAGGGTGTAATTTCTCGTATCAAGTAGGGAAAGTTTTTCCTTAAAAATCTGTCCTGAATTGGAAAGAAAATCTGGCAGGTCTTGAAGTTTCATATCAAGAACAAGAATTATTTGCGGTTCCAGCCTCGCAGTTAAGGTTCTTATTCTTCCTTGAATTGTTGAAGCTGGCGGCACTGAATTATGAAAATTCTTTACAGAGATACAATTAAGAAGTTCCTGATAGCAAGATATGGCCTGTGAATAGAGTCCTTCAGATTCAAGAATGTTTCCGAGTTTATAAAGATATGCGCCATCAGGAATATATGAACGATTCAGATATAACTTTATATATCTTATAGCTTCTTTGGGGCGCAGGTGTTCCTCTGCGTAATCTCCAAAAATCCGGTAAATATATGCAGAAGGTGAAGCATACCTCAAAATGTCAAGGGCTTCCTGTGTTCGTGGCCAATGTGAAGGCCAATTTTTGGGATTGAATGGTTCTGCCGCGCGAGTTAATTCTTCTGCCTTTCTGAGGTAGGAATCTTCCATCTTGTGATTCCCCGAAATATGGTATTGTCGTGCTTTTTCAATACATGTCCAAACATTAACCGGATATATTGCTTTAAGATTCAAGTTGTTTTTATACCAAACCTGAGCGTTTATAAAAGTTGAATTCAAGGTTAAAACAAACAAAATAAAAATAGAAATTTTCTTCATATCATCTACCTGTTGTTTTGAAAACTACCTGGCCGAATTGTGAAGGATTATCGATTTTACCAGTCCATGTTACCACTGGAAGATGGTCAGAAACCCATTGAAAATTTATTTCCCATCTTCCCTCAGGAGCTTTACTTAAACCAAAATCTGAAAATGGAATTGCAATTTCAGCAATCCAACTATTACTCCCCAGGCCCGTTGCTGTAGTCCAGCCTGATTGCCACTGTACATCAGAATCATCGAACTCATATTTTTTCCATACATAGGAATATTTCAGAAAATTAGTCGGATGCAAAGTATACTGATACCATCTTTTGTCCGAGGATAGAGGATTTATACAAATTGTTATAAAATCTCTGCTATCAAAAGTCAGTGAAGAAACTTCGGGGTCATTACAGGTAAAAAGGAAATAAACTTTCTGATCATCAAAAGCCGCAATAACAGATGTTTGAATCTCTGATAAAACTTTTTCGCCTGAAACATAAACCATACTCTTATCTTCCAACAACGTTTTCCATACCCTGTCATTCGGGTCACCATCTATCACAGGCGGCTGGATAATTTTTGAAGCAAAAATTTTTTTAAGATGGGCTTCTGGCATACCTGTCAACATAAGCTCCTGTTTTTTTTGTATCTCAGGAATCTTTGCTCGTAAGATTATTGGTATTTTTCTATCCATAAGATAATACCTTGCCTGTGTTCTTAAAGGCTCTATATCCTGCTGGCTCAAATTAATGAGAGTATAAAGACCCTTTTCTTCACCCAATCTGGCAAGTGCCCAGGCTGACTTTAGTTTCACCTCAAGTTCTGAATTCTCAAGAATTTTTAACAAATCTCCAATAGCCACAGAAGCATTTAAATAGGCGATTGTCTCAACAGCCATACTTTGAATCTGATAATCCTGACTCTGAAGATCCCTCAGTGCAAATTTCAAACCCGAGTTATTACCCATCATTGCAAGAGAATATGCAGCACACAATTGAACTTCTGGATCATCGTTCCTCAGTTGGGTCAGTAGAAGAGGTATTGCCTGTGTAATATGGGCTTTACCGAGCCCTAATATTGCAAGTTTTTTCATCTCAACAGAGTCTCCTTCTGCAATGATCCCTTTTAATAATGTAAACGTCACCGCCTTTGGTTGGAATTGAATTAGTTCTAGTGCAGCTCTGCGAACATCATGATATTCCGATGAAAGCATCTTTCTAATAAAGGACACTATATAGGGATTTTCTTTAAAAAATGACAATCGTTCAAGTGCCTGACTTCTCCTGATTTCATCCTTCTCTGAAAGTTCCATCATTATATTATCAATTACTGTTTTTAAAATATTCTGTGCATTCGCTCTAACACTGGCATCTGAATCCAACCTGCTCGCAAAATTAAGGTACGTAAGAAATGCGCTATCGTTCTTATTCACATTAAACCATGCGGTTAGAATCGCTTTTCTTAACTGTGGTTCTGGTTGATTTTTTATTGAATCAAAAAATAAAGCTTCTTCCTGTGTTCCAATTTTACCCAGCAGTTCCACTGCATCAACGCGAACATTCAAGGGAAATTTTTTGTCGACAACGACATCTTCAAGCACAGGGACGAAATCCGGATTTTTTGAGGCAAGAATAATATTGTACGCATAGTCTCTGACCTTTTCTGACTTATCGGCAAGCTTTCTTACAATTGCCGGAAATGTAGCAAAATCATTAAAATTTTTTAATGCCCATAGAGCAAAAATTCTGACATTTTCATCTGAATCTTCCAATTTGCCGACAAGTGCAGGGACGCTCTCTTGATCTTCAAGACGAACAAGTGCCTTTATCGCCTCTATTCTTAATTTCAACGATGGTTCAAGAAGCTTTGCCCTCAAAAACTCAAATCCTTCTTTTGTTTTTAAATTTTCCAGAGCCCATACACATTGAATCTTGATCTCATCAAGCGGACTATTCAGAAATTCAAGAAGTATTGGAACGACCCGTGAATCAGTAGATGCCTCTAATGCCCATATGGCGTTAATCTGGGTTGTTGTGTCATCCACCTTCAATGACTGAGAAATTTTTGAAATAGCAGAATCAGGTAATTTCTTAAAAGCATATCTTGCCTCATCTCTGCAAAGAATCCTTCGCAACGCCCAGAAAAGTTCTCCCTTTACCCTCAAGCTTTCATCATTCAAATGAGAAATTATCGGTTCTATCATACTTTCATCACCAAATTTACCAATCCCTGTAGCCGCCCAGTATCGTACCTGCCAGTAAGAATCGTCAAGGGACTTTTTTAAATCAAATAAGATTTCCTCAGCTGTACCATACTT
>JAOAAW010000161.1 GCA_026418655.1 bacterium
ATATGGGGACTTGAGAACGATCCTGTTATCACTCTTTCTAAAATTAACCATTCTGACGTGTATCCTTCAACTCATGCTATAAAACTTTCCAATCTCGGGAATGGAAAATGGAGTATTTCTGACGAAAGAGATTTTCAATACGAGAATGTGCATGTTGAATTTGTAAAAAAATTCCCTGGTAAAATGTCCGCTCATATCGAACAGGTTGATAATAAATATGGTAATACCGCGCTGGCAATCAAACTTTTGCCACAAGAAAGAGAAAGAAAAACAATGCCTTTCTATACAACGATTGTGCCAGAAAAACCAATCGTTATCCCAGGAAAACCTTCTCACATCGGACTCTGGGTTAAAGCCAATAGTGACTGGGGAAGAATTGTTTATTGTCTTAAAGACGCAAATGGGGAAAAATGGATCAGTAATGGGAAAAATGGAGAATGGAACGTTGACGATGTTCATTGTGCAAGTATGTTCTGTTTTGATGGGTGGAGATATCTAAGATTTGAACTACCTGGGAATCAGCCTTATGACTGTTTCAGAGAACCCGGAACATGCTGGTGGGGAAATTATGATGGAGATGGGATTGTCGACCTTCCACTTAAAGTTGAAAAAATATTTGTGGAAAGAAGAACCCATGTAATCGTGGCAGATGAACTAAGACCTGCTGATACCTCTGATACCTTATTTGGCGATTTGTTTGTTGAATATGAAAAACCTGAAGATAGGACTCCTGAAGCGGTGAGATTATCCCGATTGAGAATGAATACAGACATTACAATTCCAGAAATAGAAAATCCACTCTTAAAAATTGAAAAAGAAGGAGTGTTACCAGCGACCAAGATAACTTCCATTTCAGTTCCTGAAAGGGAATATGATGGAACAAGATGCCATGTGTGGTTTGATACTGTGAGTAATGCAAAATTTTATGACATATGGGTAAGTCCATATGAAAATGGAGCCGGTGCAATTCTTTTAGCAGAAGGGTGGACAGAACCAGGGAAGATTATTAAAGGTTTAAATCCAAATACAGACCTTTATCTTTTTGTTGTGTACAGGGATTCTGAAAATCGTACATCAAAACCTTCAAAACCCTTTCATATTAAGCTTAAGGATATGTTTCCAATGAAGTGATTAGACCAGTTCCATTTCAATCATTTTTTCCGCAATCTGCACAGCGTTCTGAGCAGCACCTTTTTTAATATTATCTCCCACTACCCACATGTCAATTGCATTTTCAAGTGCGGTATTTCTCCTTATTCTTCCAACAAAAACGTCGTTCTTTCCTGATACATCTATGGGTAAAGGATATCTTGCATTCTCAGGTTCATCAACAACCTTCACACCAGGCGAAGACATAAGAATTTCACGGCATTTCCTTACGTCAGGACATACATCAAATTGAACAGTAATCGCCTCTGAATGGGCATTAAAAACTGGAACTCTTACGCAGGTAGCAGAAACCATAATATCTGGACAGTCAAGAATTTTTCTTGTTTCAAGAAGCATCTTCACTTCTTCAGTATAGTAACCCTCAAATCTATCAGAAAGGTTCCCAATATGCGGAAGAATATTAAAAAGAATTCTATGGGGATATACACTTATTGTAAATGGTTTTTCTTCAATATATTGACGGAGTTGATTTTCAAGTTCCTCTACAGCTTTACTACCTGTACCTGAAACAGCCTGATACGTGGATGCGATTATTCTTTTCACACGATATTTTTGATGAAGCGGTGCGACTGCCATTAACATAATTATGGTAGAACAATTTGGATTTGCTATAAAACCTTTATTTTTTCTGAGATGTTCAGAATTTACCTCAGGTATGACCAGTGGTACATCAGGATGCATTCTGAAATCACCCCCGTTGTCTATAACTATGGCGCCTTTTTCGACAGCTTTCCAGCCAAATTCAAGGCTGGCGCCTTTCTCGCCTTCAGTACCTGCAAAAAAAGCAAAATCAATTCCTTCAAAAGACGATTCCGTAGTTTTCTTAATCAAGAATGATTTACCTGCTATAACCTCTTCACGTTCTCTTGTCGCAAAAATCTTTAAATCTTTAAAAGGAAACCCTCTTTCTATAATGACTTCCACCATTTTTTTTCCTACAAGACCTGCACCTACAACTGCAACATTATATTTTTTCATAAACACCGCCTTTCTTTAAATTCTCAAAACCTTTTCTGCAATCACCCATACTGTACCATTCACAATCATTGCACAATTGCTCTAACATATCAAATGAAAAAGTGTCTTTTATTTTACTGTATACCTCTCTGACTTTCAATGTTTTTATTGATTGAAGATTCAATCTTGAAATAATTATTTCCTCCTTTCTCTGTAAAATAATTTCTGAGTCAGGTTTTTTTTGCACATGTTTCCCCTGAAAGGTACGGACATACTTTACAAATATCATCAGGACCTTTCACAAGTTCTATATCTAAGTCAAGACCTTTCTTTATTGTCGTAGATATTCTGCTCATATTCTCTACAAAAGCTCTACTGTACCCGGAGCCCTTAAAACCAAGTAAACAAAAAAGATGATGTGGTCTTATTTTTAACATCGATTAATAATACTTGTGCGGAATGTTAAAAAAATAAAATGCAATATACGCCGCAATATAAGCCTTCACAATATCAAGCGGAATAAATGGAAAAACAGCTAGATTCATTGTTTCTCTCAGTCCTGTACCAAAAATAAAAGAAAACCACACCGCACCTAATAGATATATTGGAATAATTCCGATAAGCATTGAAAGAATACAGGAACCAAAATTTTTCACTTTCTTCTCAATAAAATATCCCACAAACCATGCTGCTGGAATGAAACCGATAATATATCCAAATGAAGGAAGCAAAAATCCTGCTTTTGCACCAGCAAACCACGGTACTCCTGACATACCCCCAGTTAGATAAATGATTTGACTCAAACTGGCCTGCTTTTTTCCAAGAAGTGCGCCACTGAGAAGTACCATAAGTACCTGTCCGGTTATCGGAACAGGAGTAAATGGTAATTTTATAAAAATCTGAGCAGAAACGCCCGTTAAAAAAGCAAAGGTAAACAAAATGAGCAACCTTTCAATAAAAGTTGCGTCACGCTGCCACTGGTAAACTTTCTGTAATCCACACACCCATCTTTTAATAATGTATGTCATAAAACCTCCTAACTCTTATAACTCCGCAACAAACTTTGCAATTAAAGCGCCGGCTTCCATTGTTCCCATGCCCATCTTACCAGCTTCAAGGCTCTTAATATATCCTTCAGCAAGAGTTTTACAGATTGCTTTTTCAATAGTTTGAGCGGCTTCTGTTTCTCCAAGAATATCAAGCATCATTCCACCTGCTGCAATTGTCGCAACAGGACAAATCACATTTTTCCCAGTATATTTAGGTGCAGAACCATGGATGGGTTCAAACATGCTGACACCTTCTGGATTTATATTTCCACCAGCAGCAACACCAAGTCCACCCTGGGTTATAGCTGCAAGGTCGGTAATAATGTCTCCGAACATATTATTTGTTACGATAACATCAAACCACTCAGGATTCTTAACCATCCACATACAGGTAGCATCAACAAACGCGTAATCCAGTTTAATATCAGGATATTCTCTGTGAACATCCTGACAGGTTCTTCTCCACAAATCGCCAGAGAATGTTAGTACATTGGCTTTATCCACACATGTCAATGTTTTTTTCTTATTTCTCCTGCGAGCAAGTTCAAACGCATATCTAACACATCTTTCAACACCTTTCCGTGTATTTATATCAAGTTGTGTGGCAATCTCATCTTTCGTTCCTTTCTTGAAAAACCCACCTATCCCGCAATAGGCTCCTTCAGTATTTTCCCTTACTACAACATAGTCAATGTGTTCTGGACCTTTATCTTTTAAAGGAGTCCAAACTCCTGGATAGAGTTTGACCGGCCTGAGATTTATGTATTGGTCAAGTTCAAATCTTATTTTCAAAAGAATCCCTTTTTCAAGTATTCCTGGCTGTACATCAGGATGTCCTATTGCACCAAGATAAATAGCATCCATTGTCTTGAATTCTTCTATTGCAGAATCCGGTAAAGTTTCACCTGTTTTAAGATATCTATCACCCCCAAAATCGTAATAAATAGTTTCCAGCCCAAAGTTAAACCTTTCAGCAGCAGATTTCAATACCTCTACACCTGCGTTAATAATTTCAGGGCCTATTCCATCTCCTGGAATTACACCTATTTTATATACTTTTCTTTTACCCATGGCATTAATCCCCCGCTTTTAATAATCTGCTGAAGAAACTCAGGATACCTGACAAACCCTCCAGTTTCTCCACTTGTTAAATTTAAAATTGTTCCTGTATCAAAATCCACTTCAACAATATCATCCTGGGAAATTCTATCAGCAAAAGAAGTTTCAACAATCGGTAGGCCGATATTGATAGAGTTTCTGAAAAAAATTCTTGCAAAGCTTTTAGCTATTACAACAGAGATGCCACAACCTTTTATCGCGATAGGTGCATGTTCACGACTCGAACCGCCCCCAAAGTTTTCCCCTGCAACAATGATGTCTCCTTTACTTACTTTTCTTGAAAAATCGGGATAAATCGTTTCCATGCAATGGGAAGAAAGTTCAGCGATATCGGTTGTATTTAAATACCTGGCAGCAATGATATCATCAGTATTTATGTGATCTCCAAATTTCCAGACTCTTCCTTTTGTTTTCATTTCAACACCTCATCTGGATGCGAAATTTTACCATTAATAGCTGAAGCCATCGCAACCTCAGGATTGGTTAAATATACAAAACTCTCAGGATGGCCCATTCTACCTATAAAATTTCTGTTTGTCGTAGCCAGAGCCACTTCACCTTTTGCAAGAACACCCATATGTCCACCCAGACAAGGACCACAGGTTGGAGGACTTATAACACAGCCTGCATTAAGGAAAATATCAATCAAACCTTCTCGTAGTGCCTGGGAATAAACTTTCTGTGTCGCTGGTATTATTATTGTCCTTACATCTGGATGGACAGATCTCCCTTTTACTATTTCTGCTGCTCTCCTGAGATCAGATATCCTTCCATTAGTACATGAACCAATTACAACCTGATCAATTCTGATACCGGCAAATTCTCGTACATCTTTTGAATTTGAAGGTAAATGAGGAGCAGCGACCTGGGGTGAAATCTGATCAACATTTATTTCAATAATATTCTCATACTTTGCATCCCTATCGCTGGAAAAGAATATTCCCCTTTCTTTGGCTACAGTAAGTAAAAATTCCTCGGTGATTCTATCCGGTTCAATGATCCCATTTTTCCCACCGGCCTCAATAGCCATATTACAAATTGTAAATCTATCGTCCATTGAAAGATATCTGATTGTTTCACCTGAAAATTCCATCGCTCTGTATCTTGCACCATCTACCCCGATCTTGCTTATTGTATAAAGAATTATATCTTTACCACCTACAAATCTCCCAGGTTTACCTCTGTAGACAAATTTAATCGTTGGCGGAACTTTTAACCATATTTTCCCCGTAACAAAAGCCGCCGCAACATCTGTACTTCCTACCCCTGTAGAGAAAGCACCCAATGCACCATATGTACAGGTGTGACTATCAGCACCTATAATTAAATCACCGGCACGCACAAGTCCTTCTTCAGGAAGCAAAGCATGTTCTATTCCAACCTTTCCAATTTCGTAAAATTTTATACCATGGACTTTTGCAAATTCTCTCAAAATTTTCACCATTTCAGCACTTTTTATGTCTTTACAGGGAGTAAAATGATCCGGAACAAAAACAATCTTCTCTGGATCAAAAACTTGTCTTGCACCCGATTTCTTAAATTCTTCAATTGCAAGTGGTCCTGTAATATCATTTGCAAGAACAAGATCAACCCTTGCTTCAATAAATTCTCCAGGAAAGACCTCTTCCACACCAGCATGTTTTGCAAGAATCTTTTCTGTAATTGTCATTTCAATCCATCCATCTCTCAAAGAAATTTACTTGAGAATTATAGATTTTATGCACCCTTATATCTTTTCTTCCTAATACCTTTTTTTGCAAAATAGTGATTTATTGCATTTAGGTATGCTTTGGCACTTGCTTCAATGATATCAGTACTCACCCCTTTACCAACAACTCTGATATCTCCTATTACAAGTGACACCGTAACCTCTCCCTGAGCATCTTTCCCACCGGTCACCGCTGATATTCTATACTCTTCAAGCTTCGGAGATACCTTTACGATTCTATCAATGGCTCTGTAAAGAGCGTCTATTGGTCCGTCACCAAGGGAAGCATCTTCCAAAAGAGTATTACGCTTTTTTATTCTGACAGTAGCACTTGGAACAGTGGCAGTACCTGAAAGAACATGGAAATATTCAAGTGTAAATAAAGGTTCAACAACAGGGGTTGTTTCCTGTTCTGTCAGTGCTATAAGATCAAGA
>JAOAAW010000068.1 GCA_026418655.1 bacterium
TCACCATGTTGGTCACCTGACGGAAGATATCTTGCTTATGCCGTAAGATACGGTACAGATATGTTTATTGAAATATACGATAACAATTCAGGGAAGCGGAAAGTACTAACACAGGGATTTTGTTCATGGAGTGATGCTCCATCGTGGGCACCTGACAGCAGGCACATACTTTTCACAAAACAGGAAAAGTATATAAACTCTCTCTGGACTGTTGACATCTATACTTTGAAATTTAGGAAAGTTGCGGATAATGCATGGAGCGGTTGCTGGGATATTCGTTGACAAGAGAAAAGGATTTTTGTATAATCAAAAAAAAGGAGGAAAAATGAAAGCAATGACGGGCATACTTTTAGTGATACTTATGATCTTATCATTGTTGTCAGGTTGTTGTCCATACTCAAGAAAGGTACCACCTGCGAAGGCGCCATCAAAGGAACAACCTATTGAAAAACCCCAAATTGAGGTTAAACAAGTACAAACACCATCAGAAAAACCAACTATAAAACCATCAGAGAAAGGAATAGCAACAGAAGCAGAAATAATGGCAGGAACAATTGGAGGCGAGATACCCCCTGTTAAACCAGATGACCAGCCAAAATTTGTTATTCCCACTGATGAAACCAAAGAAATATTTCAACCGATATATTTCGACTTTGATAAATACAATATTAAAACGAGTGAACATCCAAAACTAAACGCAATTGCTGATTATCTGAAGAAAAACCCGGATATCTCAATTCTTATTGAAGGGCATTGTGATGAACGTGGTACTGACGAATATAATCTTGTGCTGGGTGAAAAACGAGCACTAAGTACAAGAAATTTTCTTGTTGCCCTTGGTATATCCCCGAAAAGAATCTATACCATAAGTTATGGCGAGTCCAGACCAGCAGACCCTGGACACAATGAAGAAGCCTGGGCAAAAAATAGAAGGGCTGAGTTCAAAATAAAACAATGAAACAAAACCTGTATCTTCCGACAATTTTCATTCTGTGCTGTATTTTTAGCGGCTGTATAAGTATCGCAAATAAGGAAGACTTGGATACAATGAAAACTGAATTTGAGCAAAAAATTGCGACAGAGCAGGAAAAAAACCAGAAAAAATATCAAGAAATACTGACAAAAATAGAGGGTATTCAAAAAATTCAGGAACAGCAACAAACGGTTATTCTCAGCATCAATGAAGAAATAAAAAACCAAATAGGAGAACTTAAAATAGCGATGGACGACTCCTATCAGAATCAGAAAAAGGAATTTGATATATTCAAAAAATCGCAGGAAGAGAAAAATTTTCAGTTTGGACAGGATATTGATACGGTGAAGAAAGCGCAGAATGAACTTCTTAGAACATCGATATCTCTCACTGATTCAATGGTAAATTTTCAAAAAGATATATTGGCTCTGAAAACATCAATGCAACAAATTGCTTCTGAGTTTGACGCATTGAATGTCAGAAATCTTGTGCAACGATCTGATTTGGAAATTTTAAAAAAATATTATGATACACAGATAGAAACCTTGCTTAAAGAAATAGTAAGGCAGGAGAGTGAAATTTTTAGTCTTAAACAGGCAATTCAGAAAAAACAGATTTCTCATGAAGATACCGAAGTTCAGTTAAAAAAACTAGATCAGTCATCAGAGAGATATCATATCGTTAAAAAGGGTGAAACTCTTTCCAGTATTGCAAAAAAATATAACACAAGCACTCAAAAAATTAAGGAGATAAACAAAATAAAGGATGACAGTTTATTAGTCGGTCAAAAACTCCTAATTCCATGAAAGAATTCCTTGTCTTTCTTATTGGCGCCTGCTTTGGCAGCTTCGCAAATGTTGTAATATATCGTCTTCCAAGGAATAAGTCCATCATCAAACCTGGATCTTACTGCCCCAAATGTAGACGATCAATACAGTGGTACGATAATATCCCCATTTTAAGTTATCTGATATTAAGAGGACGTTGCAGACATTGCAAAAAAACAATTTCACCAAGATATCCTATTGTAGAATTAACAATGGGTATTTTAACACTCCTTCTCTTCGAGAAATTCTGGACTGCAAGTTTGTACTGTGCATTCTTTTTTTATTTTATTTTTATACTCGGGCTTATAATTATAAGTGGTATTGATTACGAAACATTCCTTGTTCCAGATACCATCGTATTAACACTGATTCCACTGGGAATTCTTGGGGCACTCGTATGCAAAAATTTATTTATTTCGCAGGAACACTCGTGGCCAACTTTAACCCGTTTTTTATATAGTCTATCGGGTGCTCTTATGGGAGCAGCAATTGTATTATTTCTTATGATGATAGGGAAAATCATATGGAAAAAAGAGGCAATGGGTGGAGGTGATTTAAAGTTGCTTGCAGCTATCGGCTCTTTTCTTGGATGGAAAGGTGTTTTCCTTTCGATATTCTTTGGTTCAATACTTGGAACAATTATAAGCCTTGTCCTTATATATTCAAAAAAGAAAAACTGGGATGATTATGTACCGTTTGGTCCTTACCTTGCTATAGGGGCAATTCTGGTAACGTTATTAAAGGGTAGTTATCTATTTTCACTTTATTTCATTCCCTGAGTATGAGTGAGGTAATTCTACAATTGATTGAGGAGTTTTTTCACCAAAGGAAATATTTCACCGCAAGGGACGGAAATCTTATTTTAATTCGTAGAATAGATCAGATGGTAGAAAAAAAGGATAGTCCTTTCATCCTGGATGAAAAAGAAATAGAAAGTATAACAGCTGCCGTTATTAAATCCATTGCGTGGCACACCTGCAAAATAACGACACGGATTCTGGAAACATTCCCAGAAATACTTGAATTCACTCGTGAAAATCAGGAAAAAAAATTCTCAGGATGGTTTAAAAATCAACCTTTTATAAAAATGCTTATCATACCACAACTACCCGCGCATCCCGACCTCCAACAGAAAGTCATAAAAAAACTTCAAGATACAGGTATCAGACATATAATGACAATACCTACCATAATCATGGGAGTGATTGATAAAATAGAACCAAGAAAGATTTATTCATCGCCAATTTGTGATCTACTGAGAGTTCTCAAATTTTATAATATAATCTCATCCACAAAAGAACAGATGGAATTACCACTCCGTTGAATATGTTGCTACCAGAAACACCCATAAGAATGGTTCCTGGGGTAGGTCCGCAAAAGATGGAATATTTTTCAAAAATTGGCATATTTACAGTTAAAGACCTGTTATTTCATTTTCCAAGAAAGTATCTGGATAGAAGGGAGATAAAAAAGATAAGTGAAGTGGTTCCAGGGGAAATAACATCTGTAAAAGGAGAAGTTATTGCAACCGAACAAAAACGATTTCCACGAATTTCCTTGAGCAAAGTTGCCATATCCGACGGTACTGGTGTGATCTACCTGGTATTTTTCAATCAGGACTACATCCTTAAAGTTTTGAAACCTGGTATAAAGACGTTTGTCTACGGAAAAATTGAACAATATGAACACACTCTCCAGATTAATAATCCACTATTTGAAATAGTTGAAGGAAAAAGGAAACCTGATTATATTTTACCTGTTTATTCAACAGTATCTGGTCTAACGCAAAATTTTATCAGAAAATGCATAAGATATGCCCTGAAAAATCTGGAACGATATCCATCGGATATTCTTCCACTTGAAGACAGAAGCAGACTCCGTCTCTCAAATATGAAACATGCCATTATAAATATCCATTTCCCAAAAAATCATGTTAATCTTGAAAAAGCACGGAAACACCTAATTTTTGACGAGTTTTTTAAGCTTCAGTTGGGTTTGATATATAAAAAAATCGTCACAACTGAGCAGCAGCCCACAGAAAAAAATAAATTCGGAAGTTCATTAGTTCATAACTTTGAAAAAATGTTACCATTCAGACTGACGAAGGAACAGCTAAAAGTCATGGAGGAAATTTTAGAAGATCTCAGATGTGGAAGAATAGTGAACAGACTTCTTCAGGGAGAGGTCGGTTCAGGGAAAACTGTGGTCGCAGTATTTTTTCTATGGCTTTTTGCAAAAGATGGATACCAGGGTGTATTCCTTGCACCAACTGAAATTCTTGCAGAACAACATTATTTAAACTGGAACCCTTTTTTTCTTTCCTGTGGAATTGAATCTGCACTATTGACTGGAGGAATGCCTGAAAAGATGAAAAATGAAATACAAAATAATATTTCAAATAACCAAATTAAAGTGTTGTTTGGAACGCATGCACTTTTGAATGAAAAAATCATATACTCTCACATCAGAGCAATTGTAGTAGATGAGCAGCATAAATTTGGTGTGCAACAAAGAAATTTTCTCCAGCAGAAAGGAAACAGGGTTCATTACCTGGCTATGAGCGCAACGCCTATACCAAGAAGTGTTGCACTTGCCTTTTATGGAAATGTAGATCTTTCAACGATCGGATCCCTGCCAAAAGGAGAAAGAAAAGTTATAAGTTATCTCTTCGGTTATAACGAGATTGAAACGGTTTACCGGTTTATTAAAAAACAAATCGATGAAAAAAAACAGGGATATTTTGTTGCACCCACTATTGAAAGTTCGCGATATTCATCGGTTTTAAACCATTTCACAAAACTCTCAGCCATTTTAGGTTCTGAAAATATTGGGCTACTCCACGGTAAATTGTCCACCCAGGAAAAATCTGATATTATTGCAAAATTCAAAAATAAAAATATCCTGTTAATTGTTTCCACTTCAGTTATCGAAGTTGGACTTGATGTTCCGGACGCCAATTTTATTATCATTGACGAATCTGAGAAATTCGGTTTATCGCAGTTACATCAAATGCGTGGACGTGTAGGGAGGAGTGGTGAAATCGGATACTGTATACTTATTCATCACACAGAAGAAACTCAATCAATAGCAAGACTTGAGTCATTTTTAGAAATAGAAGATGGACTTAAATTGGCCGAAATAGACCTTTCGTTAAGAGGTCCAGGTGACCTTTTGGGTGTACGTCAACATGGTATTCTACCATTAAAAATAGGAGATATAGTTAAAGATATTGAAATTCTGACTGAATCTCGTAAAGAAGCAGAAAGAATTCTGAAAAATCGACTTTATCTTGATAAAAAATACACAAATGTGAGGAAATATCTTGAAAAATTCACAAAATGTAAGATAATTGACTAAATGGAACCTGAAAAAATCTGTGTTTTAATTCCGGCACATAATGAAGAAAATTCCATAGGCAGAATTGTCAGCGAAGTAAAAAAAATTATTCCTTGTGTTGTTGTAGTTGACGATGGCTCGACTGACAATACATCGACAATAGCAGAAGAAAAAGGTGCAATTGTGCTCAAACATATACAGTGCAGGGGCTGTCTCTTATACACATCT
>JAOAAW010000212.1 GCA_026418655.1 bacterium
GTCTTATCCCAAGCCATCTGGTTCTCCCGGCTTTACCAAGGGAAACATATTTATGCTCTGGATTACTTACCTTACCAATAGTCGCCATGCATTCAAGAGAAATCAGTCTCACTTCTCCTGAAGGTAATTTCACAGAAGCAAATTTGTCACCCTTTGTAACAAGAATTGCGGAACAACCAGCTGCCCTTACAAGTTGTCCACCTTTTCCTGGCTGAATTTCTATATTATAAATTTCTGTACCCTCCGGAATTTTTGCCAGAGGCATTCTGTTTCCTGTTGATATCAAAGCAGATTCACCACAAATGATTCGTTGACCTACCTTTAAATCAGACGGAGCAATCATATATGTTTTCCTTCCATCAATATACTGAATTAGTGCTATGTATGCTGTCCTATTAGGATCGTACTCAATACTCACAACCTTTCCTTCTATAGGTCTTCCTTTGAAATCTATTATTCTATAAAGCTTCTTATGTCCACCGCCTCTATGCCTTACGGTTATCCTGCCAGTATTATTCCTACCACCCTTTCTGTGTTTACCTATAACTAGGTTTTTTTCTGGTTCCTGCTTTGTTATTTCTGAATAGTCAGGAACAACGGCATGTCTTTGGCTACTTGTAATTGGCTTTAACTTACGTAATGGCAATTTTTTCTCCTTCTTTAACAGTTACAACTGCTTTCTTATAAGATGAAGTATAGCCCTCCTGACCAAACCTATATCTTCTTTTCTTGGCCGGCATCTTTATGATTGCAACTGATAATACCGTTACCTTGTAAATACTTTCAATTGCCATCTTAATGTGAGATTTTCTTGCTTTCCTGTCCACAACAAAAATATATTTGTTCTGCCCCTCAAGAAAAGTTGCTTTCTCCGTTACAAGTGGGTATTTGATTATGCTGTATGGATTAAACATTGCTTTCTCCTGAGGAAGAAATGTTTTTTAAAAACTGGAAGACATTTTTTTGCGCTACAAGTTTGTCGTGCGTAAGCAATAGATAAGGATTTATCTGCTCAGCATAACAATAAGATATATTTTCAATGTTTCTGATACACCTAATCAGTTTTTCCCTATCTGCAAAATTTTTATCAATTAATACCAGAACTTTTGATTCCGAAAGTCCGGCTTTCTCCAAAAAATTAGCAAAAACTCTTGTTTTTACATTTTTAATGCCATCGGCAATATCCACAAGAACAAGTCCATCATTACTGATTAATGTCCTCAGAGTATCCCTTAATGCAATATCCTTCATTTTTTCAGGAATGTCTTTTCTATAATCTCTTGGTTTTGGTCCGAAAACCACTCCGCCATGTCTCCATATGGGTGTACGAATTGAACCAACCCTGGCCCTACCTGTTCCTTTTTGCCTCCAAGGTTTACGTCCTGAACCAGAAACCTCAGCCCTTGTTTTTGTAGAAGAAGTTCCCTGCCTCTGACCTGAAAGAAATGCTACTACATATCTGTGAATAACATCCATATTCGGTTTAAAATCAGGTATCTCAATTTGCTCAGCCCCAATTTTTTCACCTTCAAGATTTAATACACTGATTTCTTTTGCCATTCACTCTCCTATTTCTTCACAGCATGTTTTACAAAAACAAGGGTGTTTTCCCCACCAGGAACAGCACCTCTAACAAAAATCATATTTTTCTCAGGTATCACTCTATAAACAAGCAAATTTTGAACAGTTACCCTTTGATTGCCCATATGTCCAGCCATCTTTCTTCCTTTAATTACTCTCTGAGGATTCCCTCCACCTATTGAGCCGGGTTTCCGATGCTGCATTGAACCCCTAGTTGCTGGTCCACCCTTAAAACCATGTCTTTTCACCACACCCTGAAATCCTTTACCTCTAGACGTACCAACAACATCGACATATTCACCTTCTTTGAACATGGAAACATTTAACTCCTGCCCCAGAGCAAAATTTCCTGCGTCTACCTGTGCTATTCTAAATTCTCTGAAAAACTTCAGAGGCGGAAGACCTGCTTTTTTACAATGACCAATAATCGGTCTCTTTGACCTTCGCTCAGGAACAGGCTGATATCCTATCTGAATACTGAAATAACCATCGTTTTCAAAATCTTTCTTCTGAGTAACAAAACACGGACCAACTTCGAGAACCGTCAAAGGAATAACCTTACCATTTTCTTCAAAAACCTGTGTCATCCCTAATTTCTTACCAAGTAATCCAATTCTCATGATTACTCCAATTTCATTTCAACATCAACACCTGAAGGAAGATTGAGCCGACTTAACGCATCAACGGTTCTTGTAGTTGGCTCCAGTATATCAATAAGTCTTTTATGCGTACACAATTGAAATTGTTCTCGACTTTTCTTATTAACATGAGGCGATCTTAATACAGTGTATATTTGTTTTCTTGTAGGAAGAGGTATCGGTCCTATTATTCTAACACCTGTACTTTTGGCTATGTCTATAATCTGTTTCACGGATTCGTCCAGTACTCTGTGATCAAAACTTCTCAGTTTAATTCTTATTTTCTTTCTTTCCATATTTTTGCTTCCTATGAGATAATCTCAGTTATTGCACCAGAACCAACTGTCCTACCACCTTCCCTGATAGCAAACCTCAGTCCCTTCTCCATCGCTACCGGAGCTATCAACTCCGTCTCCATCTCTATATTATCTCCAGGCATCACCATCTCTACACCTTCAGGTAACTTTATAGTCCCTGTAACATCTGTGGTCCTGAAGAAAAATTGAGGCCTGTATCCAGTAAAAAATGGAGTGTGTCTGCCCCCTTCCTCCTTCTTCAATACATATACCTGCGCCTTGAACTTCCTGTGTGGCGTTATACTCCCAGGCGCCGCTATCACCATCCCTCGTTCTACCCCTTCCTTCTCTATACCCCTCAACAATAACCCTACATTATCACCAGCTACAGCTTCATCAAGTATCTTCCTGAACATCTCTACACTGGTAACAACTGTCTTTACTGTCTCTTCCCTTAAACCTATTATCTCTACCTCTTCACCTGCCTTTATCTTTCCTCTCTCTACCCTGCCTGTAGCCACTGTCCCCCTACCTGTTATGGAAAATACATCCTCCACAGCAAGCAAAAATGGCTGGTCTACCAACCTCACAGGCTCGGGTATATAATTGTCAATCGCATCCATCAGTTCCCATATCGGCCCACATTTGCTACATTCCCTCTTACCACATCCACAATTCAATGCCTCCAACGCTGACCCCTTCACAACCGGTATCTCATCCCCAGGAAATTCATACTTGCTCAATAACTCCCTCACCTCTAACTCCACTAACTCTATAAGCTCTTTATCTGCAAGCATGTCCATCTTATTCATAAATACCACTATCGCCGGCACCCCTACCTGCCTGGCTAACAGTATATGTTCCCTGGTCTGCGGCATCGGCCCATCAGGCGCACTAACTACCAAAATCGCTCCATCCATCTGCGCTGCACCAGTTATCATGTTCTTAATATAATCAGCATGACCAGGACAATCTATGTGTGCATAATGCCGCTTCTCTGTCTCATATTCTATATGCGCTATCTGTATCGTCAACCCACGCTCCTTCTCCTCAGGTGCTTTGTCTATATCTTCATACCTCAAATGCTGTGCCTTTCCAACTTTCGATAATACCAGAGTTATCGCACTGCTCAATGTCGTCTTACCATGATCTACATGCCCTATCGTCCCTACATTTACATGTGGCTTGCTCCTTACAAATTTCTCCTTCGCCATCTCTCCCCCCAGTTACAGAGATAATTGTCCAGAATTTCGAATATTTCCTGTTGACTAGCTGCTGATGGGAATCGAACCCATGACCCCGTCCTTACCAAGGACGTGCTCTACCCCTGAGCCACAGCAGCCGACACCTACCCAAGGGTAGATATTTTATATGATAAGATTTATCAAGTCAAATATATTTTTAAAGAGCGGGATACGGGATTTGAACCCGTGACTTCGACCTTGGCAAGGTCGCACTCTACCGCTGAGTTAATCCCGCATTTCATATCTGAGGATTCACGCCTTCGTAAAAAGTTATTTTAAACAACTTATTTATTCTTGTCAAACTGTTGCTCATTACCACGTTTAAAAAAGTTTAACAATTCTTTTAATCTCATGGTGAACCAGAAAACTAAAAGTCCAATAAATCCTCCGGCAATTATATCCCTGAAAAAATGCACGCCCGAAAAAACCCTTGAGAATGCAATTATGATTGCTATAAAAAAGAAAAACAGACCATATTTTGGAAAAAGCCAGGAAAGAAACGCAGCTGTCAAAAATGATGTT
The DNA here is from genome assembly GCA_026418655.1 of bacterium. GTDB lineage: Bacteria > Ratteibacteria > UBA8468 > B48-G9 > DTJG01 > DTJG01. The sequence continues at coordinate 4,282 of JAOAAW010000212.1, forward strand.
TGGGCGTGACCCGAAGGGAATGAACCAGATTTTAAAACAGGCCCAGTCACATGAATCACTTGTTCCTGGGAAAAATATGCTACTGGTCTTGAGCTGGAAAATGTTTCTTTCAGTACATGCACTAAACAAGCACTGATTGATAATGCCAGAAAAAAAGTTCCCAAGTATTTCAAAAAACTTTCTCTTTTGGCTAAAAAAAGAACAATTGATACTATTAAAATAGCAATTTCCGTCGACCCAAGTAATCCGATTCTAAATAATAAATTTGCGAGCCATCTATTTTTTTCTGCGATTCTATTTAAAAAAAGGAAAGTTTTGTTATCAAGAGTAACCAAATCTCTGAAAAAATTTCTTTGATTAAAAGGTCTGGAATCGAAATAGCGCTCATCGGTTTTAAAGGTTTTAAAACCAACACACTTGTAAAAGTAAAAGGATTTTACCTTCTTATTTCTGTAGTAGATATCAAGCTGCAAAGGATTTTCAATTTTCTCAAATACGTACGCCTCCCCTGGGAAATACTTAAAATGTTCATCGGTAAAGAATATTCCTGTCTTCCCATTAAGATAAGAACGCAAATTTCTGTCTTTTTGCCAGAAATCATACTGATCAATTCTTTTACTTAAACAAAAAAGGTGTTCGCTGGCAATATCCTGTGAAAGATAAAATGCTAAATGACTGGCAAGATAAAATTTATGCGTGAACAGAAATGTTTCTGGACCATATTTATTGTATAGATATTCGACAAAATTTGCTGCACTATCCCATCCGTATAGATCTACTGTAGGATCCATTTGCGTAGGTATGGAAAAACATCTAAAGAATATCTGAACTGGAATAACAGAAGTAAAAATAATTCCGATAACCAATGCAACTTTAATAAAAATCTTTCTTCTTCGCATTGAACTATGAAGGCCTTCTGTTATGAAAGATGCGCAGGGTAAAATAAGAGTAAGGTATCCGGCTGCTGGCCAGTGTGGAAGTATCTCGTTTGAGAGAGAAGCATACCCAAAAACTGCGAATACAGGAAAAGAAAAACTAAAAAATAGTCTGTTTAACATATCTGAAGATTTGAATGTTTTTTTAATTATTTCAAATAAACAAAAAAATATCATTACCCATATCAAAGGAGAGATTACAGCCATTTGAGCAATAATGTTTTGAGTGAATAGAGATATATTGAAAAATGCCTTTTCACCAAAACCATGTTTAAACTGAAAAACAAAAGAAACCCAGTGGTTATTATAGTTCCATACAAGAACAGGACTGAATATAATCAAACTTATAGCAAAACCAAGGTAAACCTGTTTCTTTTTGAAATAGCCATGCATCTGCGGATTTATGATCATGAACAGTAAAATCGCTGGATAAAGTAACACACCTGAATATTTTGCAAGTAGTGAAATTCCAACAAAAAATCCCAACAGATACCACAGGTAAAGCTTACCGGTCAAATAAATCTTCCAAATTGTAATTATTGAAAGTAACCAGAAAACTGAAACAAGTGTATCCGGCACTGTCATTATGCCACCGAGAACAGAAAATAGTGGAATCATACAGAAAATGGCAGCTGCCCAGAACCCACTGGAAACAGAATAGAAATTCTTCCCCATAATAAAAAGTAACCACATACATAAAGTTGAACAAATAAGTGCAGGCATTCTAACTGCCAGCGAAGTATTTCCAAACATTTTTAAAAATGGCCAAATAGCATAACCAACAAGAGGCGGATGATCAAAATAGGAAAGGCCGGGATGTACAGCATATTGATAGTAATGCGCTTCATCGCCTGTTAAACCATAGAAAGATGCTATCAATAACCGTACTGTAAATGACAATCCAAGAAGTAGAAAAAAATACCCTGTATACTTTTTCTCATCCATTAAAGAGCCCAACTCTTAGAAGTACTACTCTATAAAGATATTTCACAAGCGTGAAAAACTTCAGCTTCGATTTACCATATTTTCTTTCACAAAAAATAATGGGTGCTTCCTTTACTTTGAAATTCTGTCTAAAAATATGATAAAAAACTTCGGTAACAATAAAAGCATCTTTTGATTTTAATTTTGGATAGATTTCAGAAAGTACAGAAGATTTAAAAAATCTGAAACCCGATGTTGGGTCAGTAAGCTTTATACCAAGTGTCAATCTGAGGTAAATTCTTGCACAGTATGTAACAAACTCACGAACGATACTTTGCCTCAAACTTCTTCCGCCTCTAAGAAACCTTGAACCAGAAACAACATCTGCTTCCTTTAGTAAAGATACAAGAACGATAATAAATTCTGGAGTATGTGAAAAATCTCCATCCATTTCACCAATAATATCAAATTTGCCCTCTAATGCCTTGCCATAGCCAAATATTCCGGCACATCCTCTTCCTCTATTTTCAGTTCGTATGTAAACATTTACTCGGTCATTTCCACGAAAATATTTTCTGGCAGTTTCACCAGTCCCATCAGGAGAATTATCATCAACAATAAAAACACTGATATCCATTGGTAAAGCAAGAATGCTATTAACCAATGGAACTATGTTATCTTTTTCATTATATGTGGGAATTATCACTGCAATTTTTCCGCCCCTCACCAGCCAATCTCCTAACTGATTGCGCAACTTTTTCTGGATCAATCATCTCCATACAATTTGGACTCTTTTCGCAGACTCTTTTATAACAACAAACGCAAGACATATCGCTGACAATTTTTTCTCCTCTGTCATACATTTCAATTTCAGCAGCAGATGTTGGACCAAACAAAGCAACAATTTTCTTACCCAGACCAACGGCCGCATGGAGAGCAAATGTATCGCAGCAAACAACAATGTCGCAAAGATCGAGCAGTCCAAAAAATTGATCTATTGTGTTGGAATAACCCGCGCTTATCACATTTTTCCCACTTTTATCAGCAATCCATTCCAACAGTCTTTTTTCTTCTATACCCCCAAAAGTTATAATCTTAAAATCTTTAAGTAACGAGAAAAGCTTTATAAAATTTTTTTCGGGCCACCTCTTCGTGATCCATCTGTTTCCTGTACCTACAATCGCACCTATTATTTTCTTATCAATAATGCCATTTTTTTCTGCAAAATTCCTTGCATACTCTCTTGAAGAACTGGAAATCGGCACAATAATTTTGCCATAATATGGAAGACCAGCAATTTCTGCTATAAACGCCTGGTAAGTCTTCTTATTTCTTTTCTTCAGAAAGTCGTCATGACTCAAGGTAAAATATTCCTCTGCTGAACTGGAAGAAAAATGAATAACCCTGTCTGGATCAAACCAGAATCCCTTCTTTTCTTTAGCCTTCGTGAGTCCTGCAAGGATAAGAGCATATTCATCCAGATCAAGGTTAATCAATATATCAAAATTAAAAAGAGAAACAAATCCAAAAGCCTGCGATTTTCCGATGATTTTATCAACAAATCTATTTCCAGAAAGAACAGGTATGGCGCTATCTTCTGTAATCCAGATTATAAAACTCCCAGGATACAGAGATTTCAAGGGTTCACAAATAGCAGTCGTTCTCAGTACATCTCCCAGGGCACCGAGTTTAATAATCAATATCTTCTCAGTTATTGGGATGTAATTTTTGCAGTCTTCACACTTCTGACTGTTTGCCTTATGATAAATACAAGGTCTGTCAGAATAAAAAAAACGACAGGATTGTCTGAATATATAATTTTTCATTTATTTTAACGGTTAGCTGACATTAATATTATAAACAAGCCTTGCATCATCGGTCAACTGATATATTGTGAAATCCCAATTTCTTTAGTAAATCCAGAAAATCATCCGGAAGATCAGCAGTAAAAAAAAGTGGGTCTCCTGTCTCAGGATGAAAAAAGGAAATTGAATACGCATGAAGCGCCTGCCGTTTTATGAAATAGCTTGGTTTTCCATAGTCAGCATCACCAACAACAGGATAACCAAGAAATTTAAAAGTTACACGAATTTGATGAGTTCTACCTGTAACAGGTATAACCTCTAAGTATGTAAAATCTTTTGTCCTTTCAAGAATACGAAATTTTGTTATTGAATTCTTACCTAGGAATCTTACTGAAACTTTTTCAGAATTATTTCTCGCAGTGTTTAATGGCAATGAAATTTCCTTTATTTCCTGGGGGAAAAAACCTTCAACAACTGCTCTGTAAACCTTTTTAACAATCCTATCCTTAAACTGACCAACAAGATTCAAATATGAGATATCTTTTTTTGCAAAAACAATGCAACCAGAAGTATTTCTGTCAAGACGATGCACTACTCCTGGTCTGAGAGGCAACCCTATTGAAGCAAGATTGGTGTGTCCAAGGATCATATTAACAAGAGTTCCTGTCCTTCTACCCATAACTGGATGTGTTAGTATTCCTGCAGGTTTATTGACAACAATAATGGCGCTATCCTCATAAATTATATCAAGTTTTCCTGTTTCTGGTTCAAGATCGCATAGAGGTCTCTCCGGAACATTCAGAATTTCTATGATATCGCCTTTTTGAAGCCTTAAATCAGGCTCACCTGGTTTCTGATTAACCAGGACATGCTGGTTTTTTATCAGTTTCTTGCAAAATTCTCTCGAAAAACACGAAAAATGCCTGGTTATAAACTTATCAAGTCTTTCAGGATTTTCGTTTTGGAAGACAAACTTCACTTTAGATTTTCCTGCGGGAAAGTTCTTTAATCAATTCCAGAGCAATAACATTTCTCTGTATTTGATTCGTCCCCTCATAAATCTGAGTAATCTTTGCATCTCTCATCATTTTTTCAACAGGATAGTCTCGCATATATCCATAACCACCAAAAATCTGGACAGCATCAATTGTAACCTTCATAGCAACATCTGAAGCAAGTAATTTTGCCATTGCGGATTCCTTGGAAACATAAGAATTACCTGCATCTATCATTCTTGCAGTTGCATATGTAAGAGCGCGTGCTGCTTCTATTTGTGTCGCCATGTCTGCTAGCATGTGTTGAATTGCCTGAAAAGAAGATATGGGATGCCCAAATTGATGTCTTGTATGAGCATATTCAAGTGCGGCTTCAAAAGCGCCCTGGGCAATACCAACAGCCTGGGCTGCCACACCAGGTCTTGTCACATCAAATGTTTTCATCGCAACAATAAATCCCATTCCCTCTCGACCCAAGAGGTTTTCCGCCGGCACCTTGCAGTCATTGAAAATAAGTTCTCTTGTTGCTGAAGCTCTGATCCCCAGTTTTTTTTCCTTTTTTCCAAACATAAAACCTTCTGTTCCTTTTTCAACAATGAATGCAGACGCACCTCTTGCTCCCTTTTTCGGATCAGTTATCGCAATTATGGTGTATATATCCGCTTCTCCACCGTTTGTAATCCACTGCTTTGTTCCGTTCAAAATGTAGTAATCACCCTGTCTTTTTGCTTGAGTTCTTATTGAACCTGCATCGCTTCCTGCTTCTGGTTCAGTTAAACCGAATGCGGCAAGTTTTTCTCCTTTTGCAAGTTGTGGAAGATATTTCTGTTTTTGGGATTCATTCCCGAATAACACTATTGGAAATGTTCCTAAAGCACTTGCTGCAAGACACAACGAGATACCACCACAAACCCTGCTCAGTTCCTCAATGGCAAGACACAATTCAAAAATTCCGAAACCCATTCCTCCATATTTTTCCTCTATGTAGATACCAAAAAGATCTGCCTTTGCCAGAATTTTTACAATATCCCATGGGAATTCTTCCGTTTCATCATAGTAGGCCCTTTTGGGTTTTATTTTTTCTTCAGCAATCTCCCGAGCAAGAGTCTGAATCATTTTTTGTTCTTCAGTCAAAAAATAATCCATGTTTATTCCTCTTTGTATTTTTGAACACAGAGACAGATATTGTGTCCACCGAAACCAAATGAGTTTGATATAGAAATCTCTATATTCTGTTTTCTTGCAACATTTGGAACATAATCCAGATCACACTCGGGATCAGGAACTTCATAGTTAATCGTCGGTGGAATAATTCCATGATACATCGTAAGTATGGTGATTATAAATTCAACCGAACCCGCAGCACCCAAAAGATGACCTATCATTGATTTGTTTGAACTAATAGGAATTCTATATGCATTTTCTCCAAAAACTTTTTTAATTGCAAGCGTTTCACTCTTATCATTTAATGGGGTGGATGTTCCATGTGCATTTATATACATAACCTGTTCTGGAAGTATTCCCGCGTCTTCAAGCGCGTATCTTATACACAAAGAAGCGCCAATACCTTCAGGATCAGGTGCTGTTATGTGATAAGCATCACAACTCATCCCATAGCCA
>JAOAAW010000215.1 GCA_026418655.1 bacterium
ATGGGCAGTTGAAAAATTCAGTTTAGGGATTGGTTCAAGTCCCATTTTTCTCATTTTTGCAAGTTGCTTTTTCAAATAAGATGGTGACCAGGAACCACGAACCGCAAGTTCAGGATGACTGTCATATTTCACACCTTCTCCTAAATCAATGACAACCATGTTTCCACCTACTTTTACAAACCTTTCCAATATCTCATCCCATAGTTTTTTCTCGCATCGTAAATATGATCGTGGGGCATATTTACTTTTTACTCCTTTTGGAAGTGCATTATCAGGACCCCTATCATTCCACATATTATATCCAAGATGCAATAAATAAGCCCAGTGCAATTTCCTTTCTGCCTTTTTTTCCATATTTCCTCCTCTGATAAATTTACATTGTATATCTGGTAGCCCTCTTACCCTGTTCCCACTCTTCAAATCTTTGTTGAGCAATCCGAGATATTTTTACCACGTTATCTACTGAAACAAAATTTTTCAGGTATTCTTTGTTTTCCTTACAGAGTTTTTGAATGACCCTTTCCAATTTTACACCTTCCTCATATTTACCATTCAACTCTGCCAGCCTGCTTTTATAAACCAATTTCGTAAATTCAATCCAGAGTTCATATCTTTTCACCACATCCCTGTCGGATATTTTTGAAAGCATCTGCTCTAATTTCTCCAGTTCTTTATCAATATTTTTCCTTTCAAACAACAATTTACAGTGTAATGTTTTCAGTAGTTTACTCAAACTCAAGCCGTTTTTGCCGATAAGTGCATTGTAAAAATAATTTCTAAAGTGAGTGATATTATTTGTTGGTTTCCAGAGACAATTAGCAAGAGCCCACTGATGAAAACCATCAGGCCATGCAGAGTAAATACTGCACAGATAAAATACATCCACTCCTTTTTTTGCATACCACTTTATTTCGTCATTTCTGAGTCCTGGTTCAGGATGGTAAAGATACCGAGCAACATCGCATCTACGGGTTTCATCATAATGTTGCGGACCATATTCAAAAATTCCTGGCACAGAACCACATTTTTGCCAGACCCTGAGCCATTTTTCGAAAAGTATTCCATATTCCCTGTCATCCACCGGATTTATTCTGTCTGGTAAAGGATATTTTGTACCCAATTCAAGGGAAGAAAAACCCTTATCACATATTCTGTGTTTGTACTGCCTGAGATAAGTACAAAATAGTGTAAAAGTTCGGTCACTATAGGGCAGAACATTCCAGGGAACATTCAGCAGATTTGAATATGAAAGAAGTTCTATAAAAATACAGGATGGAATTTTTTCAAGCAGTTTCATCGCAATCCCATACATGTGTTCATATGGTGTCTTTTTTATACAATTCTCACACATACACCAGTTGTTTACTCCATCATGAGGCCATATTCCCCAGATATTGACTGTGGGAAATTTTTTTATGCACTCTGCCATTTTATCAGTTAAGTATTCAACAAGGTCTTTATTGGAATAACACGGTTGCACAGGAAGTTCGGCATTGAGATGTGGGCAATCTGGAATCACCACAAAATCTTTTTTAACCCGTTTCCCATTTCTCATTCCAAACCACTCTGGATGCCTTTCAAACTCTGATTCAGGTAAGAAATAATGCATTGAGTGTTCCGTCAGTGTAATATTAAGAAAATTATCATCTGCCATCTTGAGGGAGGTTTTTCTGTCAGATTCTGAACAGCTCATAAAATAAGCCCAGCTTCTTATCCATATGTTCCACCTGTTTCTGCGCATCCACCTGAGATAATCCGAAATATTATGCCAGGATGCGTATCTTGCTCTTATTGCGATATGTGGTTGACTGGGGCTTTCGTCAATATCAAACGGTTTTCCAAAGATAATATCCTGTTCCCCTGGTCCTGCCCATATTACTCCTGTTGTGGCTTTCAATATTTCATCAAAACCATAAATTGCGCCTATTTCATCACCACCGATCACCCAGAAGCACTTTTCACTCTTTATAATTTGAAAACTCTGGCGTTCTTTTTCCAATCTGCAATAATTCGCAAATGAAGAGAAGTCACTCACTGAGGGTTTTTTTATCCTGTGTCCTGGGATATCAACAGGCACACCGTTGCGGGCAAGAGCCACAATTTTTATATCAAGATGTGGCAGGGAAACATTTTTTCTTTTGATTGTTTCTAAATCACATCTGATAGCTTCAAGTGCTTTCTGACTTAGATTATGGAACACTATTTTCATTTCCTCAGAATCTGTTGTAAGTTCAGGATAGATTGCGCGATCTTTTCTCTCGATTGCAAAATAAGCTGATATTCGGGTTTGTAGTCATTCAGGGTAGGAAATGTATTATTCCATATATCCTGCAGAATTTTTTCAGCAGCTTCTGCATGTTCCGTCAGCCCTTTACTTTTTACTTCGCTAATCAATCTTCTCAAAAGATTTACATACCAGGCATCTTCCATTCCTTCCCTTATTATTTCCCACCTGATGCTATCAATCGGTGCTGTGTCAACCCATCCCTTTTCTTTCTTAAGCCATTTCGGTTTTTCAGGGTGTTCAGGATAAACTACACTATTCCAGTGAGAATATTGCATCCAGACATCCGGATGACTGTAATAATTCCAGTTTTGAATTCCCCACCATGACACGAAGTCCAAATCAGCTTTTGCTGCCTGCCACAAATAAGACCGGATTTCAGAAGCACTCGCTCTGACGCTTATTCGAGGCGGAGGTCCGCAGTTGTACCAACCAATCCTATCTCCAGCCTTTCTTGCTTTGTTAAAAAATTCCTCATTATACAGCATATAAAGCGGTTTCCATTCTTTTACCACACCCAATCCTTTTTCTGCCTCTTTCCAGTCAATATTGTTGAATGCTGTCGTGATTGGAATTTTTGCATTTCTTGCTGCAAGAGTGAAGTTATCCCACCAGGTATTAAATCCTGCTGGTTCATCACTTATCTTTACAACCATTCTTTCTAACCAGCCTTTCTTTTCTAAGTGCTTTCTGAACAGGGTGAGCATCTCTTCAACAAAATAACTGTTGTAAGGATGTCCTTCTCTCTTTGGTAGTCCTGCAAATCTATCAGGCAATGCTTTTACAAAAGCATGGTAGCCACTATCGGGACCGTATCCATTGCTTAAGATTCCGTGTAAATAAATCATATAACCCAGCTGGAATGGTTTTGCGGCTTCATCTATATTTGTAATAAGCCAGTCAAAAAAACTTGCATCCATTAGAACTTTTCCATCATCACTTGTTTCAGCCCAATCAGGATCAAAGCCTTTGAATTTCCCTTCTTTGCTGAAATACCATCTCATCATTGGCTCATTGCTGAGGTGTATTATTCTCATGCCATGTTCTACAAAATTTTGAATCAAAGGTTCAATATACCTTTTCTCAAGGACTCTCTGTGAATCTGGTGGAAAATTCATTAAACTCATATATGGATGGCCAGCCAGTCCATCTTTCGGTACAACAAAGTTCCATACCTCAACTTCTACTGGAATTATTTTCTCAATTTTTCCTGTCCTGCAACTTGCTCTACAGATAATTTTGCTACTGTACAAACCTTGCTCTGCAGTTTCAGGAATAACTACTGTTAGCCATAAAGGTTGTGAAACACCTTCTCTGATTTCAGTCTCAGGTCTTTCAAGAAGAGGGTCAGGAAATCTTTCGTAATTTTCTTTCAAGTATAGGGAGTTTTCCAATGGATAATAGTTGACCCATCTTAACCACGAGGGGCCGTGTTTTCTGCGATAGGCTGTTTCATATCTTTTCGTGATCTCTTTACCCGTTTTCGTGTTTATAAGAGGTTCAACAATAGCCTCCACATCTTCAAGATCCTCATACGCTGTGATAACTACCTGTCCAGCTTCATATTCACCTTTTGCGCATTTTATTTTTAAAATCTCTCCTCTTTCATTTCCAAATTTTCTTGTCCAGGGAAAAACTTTCACTTCTTGACCGGTGACCCAGAAATCAAAACCGATTGGACCACTTACATTTTTTAAAAACACTTTTTTAAACTCTTCGTACGCATTAATAACACCTTTTTCATCACTTCCTGTAATAAGTAGAAC
>JAOAAW010000073.1 GCA_026418655.1 bacterium
GAAAAGGAAAACGAAAACCGAGTAATATACAACACTTGCAATGTATCCGATCTTTGGAGTTATCAAAAACAGTGGAAGAAGAAAAAAGGCAAGACCTACAAGAAAACAGGCATTCGGACGTAGGATTCGCGTAAAATTCTTTCCAACCCATGGAATCAAAACAAAAGACCCGATACCAACAATAAAAGGAATTATTGAGAGAAATCCAAGAAGCCCTTCTTTCACTCCGATCTTTATTAAAAACAGAGTCAAAACACCATTAAAAGCAACAGTATAATATGCATTACCTGCGACCTGCCCTATGAAGAAAATATTTTTTTCCTGGCTTGAAAGCATAAATTCCCTTTTCATCGTATCACAGAGATTATACAATAAAACAACAAATGTATGATTTATTTATCATGGAGGGCTTGTAATGATGTCTCTCACCTTCATCAAGCTTTCCGTAATTGAATCTTTAAGAAGATCCATCACAGACCTTTCTTTCAATGGTTTCATCTGAAGAATCTGATACATAAGGAGACAATAGAGTAATCCGGTAAGAATCATAAAAATCTGGTAGATACCATAAATTCCAAGATGAAAATTCCTGTTTCTCTGAATTAAAAATCCTGCAAGTGGTGAGGCGATTACTGCCGGCAATTGTGCACCGAATACAAGCATAAAGGCAAAGTATGATGACTTATTATCTTCAGGAGATAATGCCATCCTTCTTGTGGTGTCACCCATCAATTGCCCAGCAAAAACAACTCCACCAAGAAAAGATGCGAAAAGTAATAGATTTTTCATTACATTGAATTGGAAGAGATGAATGTGTGCAAGAAAAAACATATGCAAAACTGCAAGCATGCATGAAACAAAAAGTATGAATCTACTCCCGTACCTGTCAACAAGTTTCCCCCATCCAAAAACAGAAAAACCATAGCCAAGTGTGTTAGCCGAAACAAGAGTTACACAGAAGGAAGTACTCATTCCAAGCTCTGTTTTGTAAAAAGGAATTAAAAAAGGACCAGAAATTCCAGTTATGAAAGTCCATATAGCAAGAAATTTGAAATACGTATTGTGGTCTTTGTTTTTCAATAACTCTCTAAATTCTATAAGCAGACCCAACCTTGTTGAACTCTCTTTTTCTATTTTCGGAATCCCTGTGTATGAAAGAAAAAAAGGGAAAAAAATGGAGATTACAACAATCATAAGTACCACATAGAAAAACTGCATAAATTCAGGTTCAGTACCCAAAATTCTTGATGAAATCTGTAAAAGTCCATATCCGGCAAGGGTCAATGAAATTCTGAGCGTACCAAGAAAATGACCGCGTTCATTATAAGGAATGACTGATTCAATCACTGGAAACCACGCATATACATAGCCCTGGGTCGGAAAATAAAAAAGAAAAAGCAATGAGCAGAAAATTATAATTACAATGTTTGCCGGAAGAACGTTTGCAAGGATAAAAACCGGTAAAAAACAAACCTCTATGGCAAAAAGGATCCATGCAGAAATAATAAAACTTCTGACAGGATTTGTGGAAATATACCTGACCATCCACAGAGAAAATACACCAACGATTGAGGGAAGTATTGAAAGGAAACCTATCAGTTTTTCCCGGACTCCAAGTTTCAATAGAAAAAGTGTAAAAACAGGTCCGAGACACACAGTAAAGAAAAAAGTACCAGAGATAAGTCCTATCAGCAAATAGAATTTTTGACGTGTTGAAAGCATAGCATCAATATTTTCCAATTTCAGCCGATCAACCCTTTTTCTCTGAAACTGAAAAAGGAACTCTTGCAGACAATTATATGGTCTATTACATCTATTCCAACAATTGAACCTGCTTCTCTGAGTCTTTTTGTAATACTGATGTCATCCTCAGAAGGTTCAGGATCTTCTGAAGGATGATTGTGAGCAATGATAATCTTCACTGCATGCCTCTTAATCGCTGTCTCAAATGCTTCTCTTGGATGAACAAGACTTGCTTCAATTGTGCCAGTGGAAATCTTATCAACCGCAATAATTCTATTACGAACATCAAGGGAAACAACAAAAAAATGCTCCTTTCTGTAGTCAAGCAGTCTGGCTTTGAGCACTGTCCAGGCATATTCTGGAGATGTAATCTTGTCTCTATTGGTGAGAATTTTTTCCCTTTTTTCATTTTCAATTCTTCTGGCTATTTCAAAACACGCTTTAAGTCTGGTAATTTTGGCTATACCCATTCCCCGTATTTCTTTTCTGAGTTCTTCAACAGAAACATCAGCAATATTTGCAAGAGAACCATATCTTGAAATTAAACTCTGTGCAAGTTCTGTTGCAGACGCACCGGAAACTCCGCTGGAGATGATAATCGCAAGGAGTTCCTGAGAGGATAAAGAATGTGGGCCTAATTTCAATAGTCTTTCTCGCGGTCTTTCATCCACAGGCAAATCAGAAACCCTGAAACTTTTCTTTATCTTTTCATTCACCTTGCTGATCTGTTTCCGACTCATCTTCCTGGTACTGTTGTTCAAGTTCATTTTTAAGCTGTATAAATTCGTTTTCTGCCTTCTGGAGCTGACTTCTGCAAAACTTGATCAATTCCACCCCTTCCCGAAATTTCTCAAGTCCCTGTTCCACATCTATGTCTTTTCTATTAAGTTCTTCAACAATTTTTTCAAGTCTCTGCAGGGCAGTCTTCAACCTTTCCTTCTCTTTCATAATTTTCTCCTTATTTAAGAATCCTGTATGTCTTCAACTATAGAAGTAATTTTACCTTTGTACAGTTTAATGCGAATAATATCTTTCTTGCTAACCTGTTTTGAATTTTTTATAACCCTATTTTCCTTATCATAAACAATGCTGTATCCCTTGCTTAAAATTGCCTCGGGATTCAAAGAATACAGCTGTGCCTGGGCGATTTCAATTCTTTTTTTAATATTCTCAATCTCTGAACCAAAACTATGTATTGCCTGGTGTTCTAAAATTGAAATGCGATTTTCAATATCTTTTATTGAAATATGCCATTCCGACAGTTTGTTCATAAATTTTTTTTCAATGGTTTTGAAAGAATCAAAAACCCTCTTGAGGCAACCGTGCATTCTTTCAGCGCAGTGTCTTATTGAAAAAGAGTATTTCTGGATTATAGTGCTGAAGCCGGTAAAAACATCCTGTATCAGAAGTTCAATGCTATCTTTAAGCTCATCAAAAATTGTCCCTGTGAGAGTTATCAATTGTTCTTCTACAAGCTCCAGTTTTTGAATTATCTGTTCCCTTTGAGTTCTTATAAAGCTGGCAACAGCTGTTGGGGTGGATAAACTTTTGTCAGCGACAAGATCAGCAATTGTAATATCCCTTTCATGTCCAATCCCGGTAATTACCGGAAGTTTTGAATCAAAAATCGCGTTTGCGACATCCTCATCATTAAATGCCTTTAAGCTTTCCAATGAACCACCACCTCTTATGAGCACCAGAACATCAATTTCCGGCATATTCCTGTTAAAATACTTTATGGCCGAAATGATTGAGTCCACAGCGTAATCTCCTTCCACAAACACTGCAACATGATAAACTTCAAAACCATACTGACCGAGATTCTTCATAAAATCTTTTATTGCTGCTCCTGCCGGCGAAGTAATAAGCCCTATCTTTTGAATAACTTCCGGAATCGGTTTTTTTCTTTCAGGAGCAAAATAACCCTTTTCTTCAAGTTTCTTTTTCAGGGCCTCAAATGCCTGTTTCAATGCACCTTCGCCAAACGGTTCAATCTTTGTTACCTCTATTCTGAACCTTCCGGATTTTTTGTAAATTCCAGGAAATCCAGAAACTATAACCTGCATCCCGTCCTGAAGCAGATGTCTGTATGCATCAAAACTTCTCCATCCAATAAAACATTCCACCACAGCAGATTCAGCATCAGGATTTGACTCTTTGAGAACAAAAAAACAGTACCTGTCTCTCAGATTTACATCACTTATTTCTCCTAAAACCCTGCAGGAAATTTTTGATAGCTCAATATTAACAATATCAAGAAACTCTGTGACAGTAAAATAATCTTTTTTAACTGCAGAAATCTCTGACGTCTCTGTTGAATCGTTTTCTTGATTAAACAGATTCCAATCATCAAGAGGATTTTTTTCTTTGTTCATTTTTATCCTTTAATCCTGCTTTATTTAACAGTAAAAATGTAATGGTTGCAAACCTGATTTCAATATGCGTTCCAGGGATTATATCTATCAACGGTCAAATCAAATATCTTTTTTGTGTAATGATATTTAATATAAGGCAATTTGCCTTCAATTATCCTGTTAACAATTTCCCTGCGGCCAAAATATCTGATTATTTCCCATTCTGTGCCGGTTTCAACGACCTGGTCAATGTCCCAGAAATACGCACCATCAAAGCCCCAATCAAGAATCTTTCCCATAAAAATTGCCCTCGCCTTTACATCGTTTGGTTTCCACGCTCCGCCATGAGCATTTACACATGAGCCGCCTGGATAAACCTTTGTTCCTGCCTGCTGCAACCTTTTAACCGGTTCAAGTTCCAGATTTAACGCTGGATTATCCTTATGTCCTGCGCCGACAAGGACCGACTCAAAATAACCCTTCCTTATAAGTAATTCTATATCGAGTCCGAAAAGCAGGTTTCTTTCAAAATCCCTTGGCACTATGCAGGAAAGAACTTTACCACGTGAGGATACAAGTTCATAAACCTTTTTTACAAAATCAGCCAGCAGATTATGTCTGATACTGAGCATTTCAGGGCTATCACATTCAGCAGGGAGTTCTGGTTTTCTTCCATAAGTATTTTCAAAAGCTTCAATGACAGGTTGCTCACAAATCATCAATGGCAGACCACGATTGAATGCAAGACATATACCATCAGGATTGTAGTCAAGAAGTTCATCAAAGTATGTTAAAATTGCTTCCTGAACCTGTGGAAATGCATAGCTTATTCTTCTTACAGTATTTCCAAATTCATCAACACAATGCCATTGTGGATTTTTTTTATAAAAACCTGAAGTATATCCATACAATGGAAATGGCCAGTAAAATGCACCAACTCTGAAATAATAATGAAGCTGTAACCCAATTTCTCCTGTAATCTCTCTCACAAGTAAAAGAGGGTCGATACCTTTTTTAATTAAGTTTTCGATTGAACGATTAAAAACCCATGCCTTATCATAAAAACAGGCATCATCAGACCATGGAAGTCTATCAGCTACCCTTGATTCTTTTACATTAAGAAATCCTCCACCATAAACACCCCAGACAATTCTGAAAAAATCACTGTTTTGCAAAGGAACAAGATATTTATATAAATCCTTGTCTGAATCAATACCCTCACGAAAAATGCAATGTCCGTCATTTGTTGCTATCAGATTTCTTGCCGAGTGTTCAGGTTGACTCTTCACAGCTCTAATGTAAAAAATAATTATTTCCTTTTTTGAAAAAGCGCTTCTAACCGGACAAATGTGAAGTTTTTTTCCAGTGAAATCCGCCTCAAAACAAAAATAATCCCTCACCTCGTGCGGCGAACCTTTTACCTCGTAATAGCCATTTTCTCCATCAAGCCATACCCTTATTACAGGGTTAAATGCTATGTAAAGACGATACCATCCACGAAGTCCAAGATCAAGAACAAGTTCTCCAGCTGGTGAATATGCACCGGTGGCAAGTCCCTCACCGGAAAAATCATCAAGTTGGTAGTCAAAACTTATCCAGCCGCTGCCAGGACCACTGGCAGGCTTAAATTTTCCACAGATTAGAGATGGAAGATATGAAAAAATTTTTTCTTTTCTCATTATTTATCCGTTTTGATTTGATATGATTTTACATCAAAATAGATATCAATAAAACTTTAATCCTTAATTTCATATTTATGAATCCCTTACAAAATTTTTCAGCCAGTTTATCTTCTCCCATTTTCCCTCAAAATTCCACAGTGGAAAAATGGAATTGTTCTGGTAGAGTGGTTCATCAAGTGGCAATTCAGGATAGAGTTTTTTGGAAATTTCAAAATCTATTGTTCCAGGAATAGGACTGTATTCCGCGATTTTTATCTTGCATGGAAAATTTTTTAATATTTTAACCGTCTCAGTCACTTCTTCAAACTTCTGACCCGGAAGTCCTGCAAGAATATAAGCAGCAAGCTCTTCTTTTGAAAACCCTGCCGTAATAAGATTTTTCATTGCCCTTTCAAATTCTGAAAAGAATAATTTATTGCTTGACTCGTGCTGTCTTTTTATATCAAAACTCTCCACAGAAAGCCTGATAGTTTTAAAATTATACATCTTAAGAAAACTGGCCATCTCATTATTTATGAATCTTGGATGAATTCCATTTGGCGTATGAAAATTAACCTTTTTCGCTTCTGTTATTTTCTCGACAATCTTTCTCAGATGGTCAAAGTTATACAAAAGTGCATCATCATAAAAGGCGATATCATTCACTCTATATCTTTCAAGATTCTTAACAGCTTCCTGCACAACTTCATCCTGATTTCTTAGCAAATATACGGGATGAATCTTGTTGACACCGCAATAATAACATGAAAACGGACAACCAAAAGTTGTACGCACTACAAGATATGAAAGTTTTTCGTACACATTCCAGCAGGGCTTGAGATTTTCAATATAGTTGAGATGAAAAGGAGTATTTTCATTGAATATCTCTACAAATTTTCTAATATTGCCACCCTGAAAAACAATATCAGCACCTGCGGTTTTTGCATGTTGGTAGCAAAATGTCGGATAAACACCGCCAATCACAATTGGCGAATCCGTAAAATTTTTGCATATCTTTATTACTTCAAGCATACCAGAATACCAGTATGTCATTGCACAGGTTATTACAATTACATCAAATCTTCCTGCATTTTCAAGAAATTCAATAAATACATGGTTAGGTAATCCGAATCTCTTGTATCTCCTCGGCACATTCCTATAAAAAGCAGGTTTGTCTATAATTTCATAGTAGTAATTCCCACAGCCATATTTTTTATCTTTCCTTGTTTTCCCGTCGTAGAAACTATGGTTTCTATCCAAAAAATCAAAAAAACTGACATCCCAACCATTCCTGACAAACAGATCAACTATAAAAAGAAATCCATAGGGTTTACTCCACAAATCAAATGCAGAAAAATCATAAACTGGAGGATTGATAAAAAGTGCCCTCATTGATTTCAAGAATTTCAAAAAGTATTATCGATTCTCTATTGTCTGCAAGAAAATTTCTTTCCCGAAATGTAACCTGTACCTGCTTATTCTGTTCTTACCAGTTGTTGTCCAGGGCTTTCTGTTTATTTCCTCTGCACAGTATCCATCTTCAGAAAACGAAACACCATCTTCTATGACATAAAGAAAGTCATTGAAAATACGAACCGTATGTATTCCGCCAAGTTGAGGGTCTTTAAGTCTCGTCAGCTCTTTGAAAGATTTTCCATCATCGTAGATAATTGAAACAAAACCTTCTGGCATTCTTGAACCTGCAAAAATCAAAGATGTCTTCCGATCGCACGAAATTCCAATGGTCTTGAACGGTAACTTTAATGAATAAATTTCAACAACATCGCTACCAGTGTCTTTCATCTTGCTTATTCCTGTGTTCCAGCCAGTTCTATAAAAATAATCTGATATGGCTGATCTTTCCATAGATGGTCCGGGTCTGATAATGTAGGGATCAGTATTTGCACTGTAAAGATATCCTTCAAGCATTGGTTTTGTTCTATCATAAACTTTAAGGTCTCCAATGTAAATCTTGTTTCCCTCTCCAATACATATTCCTGTGGGCCACCATGTTGTTGCTGGATGTGTTCCGCTATCCTTATGTCCACCTATATAAAACCAGTAAGCACCGTTATCAAGTTTATAGCAACCTGTACCATAATTCCCATATTCACTCCCAGCAATATATATGCGGTTATCCTCTGGTGCAACAAGAATCTGATGAGCACGGTGAATATCAGGAATTTCACCATCGACACCGAAATTCATATCCTTGCTTTTTCCATCCGGCTTAAGTTTTACAACCAGTCCAGGATAAAATCCTCTGTCCATTTTCAGAAAACGCAGTAGTAAAAAAATATGACCATCAGGCGCAATTGCCAGGTCCCACGGATTTTCAATTAAAAAAGGGTAAAAATACATTATTCTAACAAGATCGCCTTTTGAAACACCTGATTGACTTATTTTAATTTTTCCGTCTACGATAACAAATGCTGTTTCTCCTTCAATCTTATCTCCGGTATTTGTATACTTAACACCATTAACAAAAACAGAAGCAACTTCACCATCCACCTTAAATTCACCAATGTTTGAATCTACATAAAAATCTTTGTAAAATAAACCAATTCTGCCGTCTATCCCGAAACTTTTATCTATTGTCCAGTTTATACCCTTGCTGATGAATACAGAATATCTACCTGAACCAACATTTTTCCCAGTAAAATCAGTCCCATCCCACATCGCAACATAATTTCCTTTTTCCTTTTCAATGGCATTTAAGAACTTTATAAAATTTCGCCGGTTATCTCTGATGAGCACCCAGTATAAAGAATCAGGATCCCCTGAAAAAGAAATTAAAAAATTTTCCTTCTGTTGCGCAAAAATAATTGAGATGTCAGACAGAGACAGACAAAAAAATATCAGCAACAGACACTTCTTCATATATTTCCCTTTTTATCTCTCAACGAGGATGAAATCCATTCCTCTGAATTTTACCCATACACCTGAGCCTTCTCTCTTAACAACATCTCCTCTTACACTGCGAACTGTCTTTGTCTTACCAATGTCAATCCAGACCAGGGTCTCACCAATGTTTTCCCATTCAGGGAAAACAAGTTCCTCTGGTCTTTTGCCGAAATGATAATCAAAAACTGTAATTACCTGCTTATTACCCTTAAATCTTTTTCTTGCAACCACCATATCTTTTTCGATATTACAAACACGTTTTATCCCTGCCTCCCTTACAAATTTCGTTGCAAATTCTCTGATAGCGGTTGAAAAATTATGTCCGACATGCAATCGGGACCAGTCGGGCTTGTCCTTCTCTTCTTCGTCTCTTTGATAGGAAACTCCAAGAAGAAAACCTGTTATCATCACCCTGCCTTTACCTTCATTAATTTCAATTGCTGCAGGAGTACTGTCCCTGTATCTGAGAAGAACCTTTGCGGCTGAAGGAATCTTCATTTCTGCCTTCTGTGATATCACAGGAAACCTTACAGAAGAATCATTGTCCATTGCTTCGTCAAGTAAACCATGTCTTAAAAGATGGGCAAGGCTCCCGATATCCGCAGATTTCTTTATAGAAACACTATAATCCTTAAAACTTTTCCCAATTTCCATTGGTCTGTTATATTCATCCTTCAATAATCCTCCGTCCACTACTAAATTTCCACCTTTTTCAACCCATTTTCTTATCAAATCAAATGTTTTCCTTTCGACATATGCAAAAGGCATGTAAAGAACTTTAAAGTTTTTCAGAATTCCATCATCAACATCATAGCTTGAAATAATATCCACATTATAGTTTGAATGAAGGAGTATTAAATACAGGGCGACAAGCTCCTGATGGAGTGATGGATCCCATATTTCCTGAGCAGGTGTCCATAGTATTGCAACTTCTGCTTTTTCTTGTTTTGAGCCATAGAGGTAATCTTCTGCTTCAGCAAATTCACGGTGCACAATTGCAAATTCCCGTAGAAGATCTCTTACAATTTCATTTGCATAGTTTTCATTTCCCCACATTCCACCATAGCTGTACCAGTGAAAATGTTCCATACCCCTTGCCGCAAGTTCATATACCTGGAAATGATTCAGAAAACAGGGATATGATCCCCTTGCTGTTGTAATGTATGCACCCATAGGACCATTTCTAACCTGACTGCGCATCATATCAGCATACCAGGAAAATATGCCCTGCAGGTAAAAGTTATACCATGGAGTTGGTTCTCCATAAATCCCTTTCAGACCCTCCTTACTATAAGCAAGCCAGAAATCCCATCCATGTCCATCATACCCACCACCAAGAACACCAGCAGCAGGCCAGTTCGGAGAGATTATAAATGCGTCAGGATAGTATTTTTGAGTAATCTTACCTGTTTCTGCCATAAGGTCTGTTAAATACTCCATCCTTGCCCGATTAAGCCAGTAGAATAAAGCAGGATTGTTTTTCTTCAAAAATTCTCTATATGGCGGTATTGCTCCTTCTGGTATCAAGCGAATATCTTCATAATCTTTAACTCCTATATCAGAAAGTGGAACATTCATTTTTTTGAAATAAGAAACAACAAGGTTCTTAATCTGACTGTCAAGAGCGATAAATTCTTCAAAGGAACCCGAAGATATTTCATCATCTCCATGAACAACCTTCACATTGTTCCTGTTTATTCTGCGATAGTATGTATCAAGAGAACGCAATGCTGTGGTTGCATATTCCCGTCTTTTTTTCTCAAACCCGTCATAGTTCAAAGGCCAGCTGCTCAAACCCCAGTGATCAACATACAAAAATCCCATTTCTTTGACCGTCTCGCTTAAAAACAGAGAGTTTTCAGTGTCAAAAAAACAGTTGAGTCCAAGCTCCTTAAGAAGCAAAAGGTTTTTCCTCACCCATTCAGGCTCATCATCCTCTTTACAACCGAAGTCAGTTGAAAACGCAATGAGTTTTGGATTTTTCTTTAGTGGATAATCTTTCATTTCGGTTTTGATATACTGAATAGTTTCCTCTATAAATTCATTTGATGTCTTAAGGGTAAGAACAGGTGGTTTTGCACTCTCAGGGAAATAATAAAGATAAATATGATAAGTTTTAGGCTTTTCATTCCACAAGAATGAGCGAGAAATCTCCTGGGTTTTATTTTTTACCCTTACATCTATCTCACAAAAGGATGAATTACCGGATTCATTATAAATATGAAGAACCTTTCCATAAGCAGGCATTTTCATCCAGCCGGTTTCTTGGTCTTTCAACAACCATAACTCTTTAGAGGGTTTTTCAGCAGTTAGACCATTTTTGCTTGCATAACCAAGGAGTGGAAGAAAATCCCAGTCCTTATAACCATTGAAATCCGCCATGCATCTTGAAACTTTGAAGGAGTAGGTTGAAGGTACATCAGAAAGGTTTCTAATTCTAACTTCAAGAGTAAATTTGTCTTCGCAATGAAGAAGATGGCAGATAAAAAAAGAAAGGAAAAAAACTAATTGTGCTTTACCCTTCATTCGTTATACCAAACTTAGAATTCCTTCAAATCAGTTATTATGGCCAGGCACTTTCCCCGTATTCCTGTCTGGTAACGGCCTTTGCATGCCCATCCACATACACCATATTAACCAATTCAATGTTCCTGTGCCTTGAACCGCCATAAAAACCACCGGTTAACACCCTATCAAAATAACCGAGTGCTCCAGAGGAAAGAGATGGTGCAACATTCCCGTAAGGACATTCAAAAAATAACGCTGTCTGTGCTGGCTTTGGAACCTTGCCAAGTTTTTTTGCAATGTTGGGAAGATTGGGGTTATAAGAATAATCTCCTAAATAGCCATATGCACCATTGTATATTTCTCTTCCTTCAAATTCGCCGCAGGGACATCTGACAACACCAAATGAATCCCTGAGAACATAATCATCACTGTACCACACTGTGCCACCCCAGACAATTCTGGCGTTTGTGAGATACTTCTGTTCAATCAATGTTCTCAAAAAACCAGTGGCAAACCAGTTTGAACCATTGACACATGTTCCTCTATCAGCTGCTCTACCACTGAGATATGGAAACCAGTTTTCATTGTTGTCATTGAGATACATCTGCACTGCAAGGCCTATCTGTTTGAGATTTGCAAGGCATGTTGACATGCGCGCCTGCTCCCTTGCCCTTGTAAGAACAGGAAGCAGCATTGCGGCAAGAATCGCGATAATTGCTATCACAACGAGGAGTTCAATAAGCGTGAATCCCTTTTTCTTCATTATAAATCACCTCCTTTATCATATTTCAGTCATTCTTATTCAGAGTCCATATCCCATGTCCACCCAGAGACCCTCCCGGCACGTAACCAGGAGCAGAATCTTCTACCAGCCGTGTTACAGGCAGTGCGCTTACATGATAATCAAACCACAAAATCGGAATCATCTTTGCGTGAGTATTGTCATCATTGATATAAGCATGCCACATATGCGATGGCTGAGTGTATGCATCATACCACTGACCCGGCCAGAGATCTCCACCCCATCCCATCTGGTCATAAACATAGATAGTATTTGAAAAATCCACAGGATTATTATAAAAATCTGTTTCATAGCCAGCGTTGAGATTATAATTCATAGAATAACTTCTGTATCCAGCAGTTCTGGTCCAGGCAACCTTTCTTCTGTCAGAGGGACATTTGAAAATTAACCAGTTCTTAACATATCCAAGGTCATAAAGTGCATACATCCAGAATCCACCAGCACAATTGTACAATGGAATGCGGTGGTCATAGTCCTCGCGATAAACTGACATTGCCAGTCCAATCTGTTTGAGATTGTTCAGGCATGTTGCCATCCTGGCTTTTTCTCTTGCTCTTGAAAGAGCTGGCAGCAGCATTGCGGCAAGAATAGCTATGATTGCTATCACAACCAGCAATTCTATGAGAGTGAATCCTTTTTTCATCTTTCTCACCTCCTTTTTGAGTTCCCTGTGGAACAATTTATCACTACCAGGTATTCGTGTCAAGTACACACAATTATCGTCTGACATATTCATGATGTAAAAAAACACAAAAAGAACTAAATGTTTAAACACATTTCACACAAATTATCATGAACAAAATGCAGCAAAGATAAGCCGTTTACCAATATTCTGTCCATTTTGGGTCTGTCTTAAAAATATTTATTCTTGTTTTTTACAAGGGTAATATGGTTTTATAATTTATAATTAGTCCTTATACCTTTATCTAAAAAACCTCATTCAATAGAGAAAGGGTATTTTCTATTATTATTCCAAATGCATCAGGTGCAAGCTTTGACCAGTATCCAAATTTTGCTTCATGTCCACCCCTTTTCAATGCCTGGGGTGTTGGAATATATCCAACATATTGATTAACTGCATGTGCAAAAAATGTAAATCTTGCAGGGGAATGAACCTTTATTTCAAGCTGTCCCTCAACAAACATCTCGCCAGGTAATCCGATTATCGCACAATCACCTATTCTAAAAACCTGTAT
The DNA here is from genome assembly GCA_026418655.1 of bacterium. Classification (GTDB taxonomy): domain Bacteria; phylum Ratteibacteria; class UBA8468; order B48-G9; family DTJG01; genus DTJG01. Next base: position 13,169 of record JAOAAW010000073.1, read on the forward strand.
TTCGTAAGTAAAATCTCCTCTTTTCCGGGTATATTCAACACTCATAATAGATGCAGATTCAAACCATTCAGGATCTATCCTTTCAGGATGATTCTCAAGCATTTTTGGTAATGGATTTTTCTCTAAGTACTCTCTTGCTCTTGCAGTTATCTCAGGTTCGCTCCGCAAAGGTATTTTTATTTTTTTTGACCTGAATTCAAGAATTTCTGAATCAGAAAACACAATGCGTGGAATTATGTCCGCTGTAATTTTACCAAGCGTCTTTCCCATTTTTTTATGGTCTGGATAAAAATCAGGAGTAAATGCGGACCACGGATTGATATTTCCACAGCAACCATTAAAAACAAGGCAATTTGTATTGAATTTTTTTTCAACTTCCTCAATCCAAGCACCCGGCCAGTCTGCAGAAATAGCATAATGGCTTGTTGCAAAAACATTAACCGGATGGCAAGTAAAATGTAGTATGGCTGAGTTAATTTTCATGTCAGCCGACCTGAAGCACAGGACTCCAATTTCAGGGTCAATAGGACCTTCGATGTACTTGATATCCAGTGGTCCCAGAGGATGCTGACTACGACTGAAAAACCATGGCATCCTGACCTTATCGCCTTTCAAAACCGCTCTTCTGTTAAACGCCAATCCATCTGATACAGCAGTTCCTGCTCCAATTGCAACAGGTGTAAGAGAATCATTTGCAATTTTTATTGCTTCACAGGTTTTTTCAAAAATATACTGATAGGTTCTTTTCTCTCCGCCCCTGAGATACTCAAGTTCATCAGGTAATTCAGGGAAATCAGGGTCAAGCATGAAATGGCCCAGGGATGGAGCAGAATGGTTCTGAAGGGCATGAACCATCACAGCATCCCGAGAAAATCCAAGTCCTTCAGCAAACTGCCTTATCCTTTCAGAATATTCTTCTGTAACAATCGTCACATCAAGAGCGACAAAACACACCTTTTTCCCTGAACTTTCAATAACTAAAACCCTGGTAAAAATATCGTCCATCACACTTTCAAAGAATCTTTTTGCGCCTGTACCTGCACCACCCAGATGGGTAGAAAAGCAAGGTGTGATTCTAATTGCCGCAAATCCGGTTTTCATAAAGATCCTTTTGAACAGTATTTTATCTCAAATTTTACTGGTCTCAAATATTCATGATAAAATTACTTGAAACTAGGAGGTAATATGAGAAAAAAATTCTTGATGACTGCACTATTGGTGGGTGTTCTGGTTTTTGCTGCAGAACAAACTGTTCAACAGGTTCAACTTCCAAAGCCGCAGATAAGCGGCGGGAAACCATTGATGGAAGTATTGAGCGCAAGAAAATCTTCCAGAGAATTCAGTGGAGAAGAACTTCCGCTTCAAACACTTTCAAATCTTCTATGGGCAGCATTCGGAATTAACAGACCTGAATCAGGAAAAAGAACCGCACCATCAGCATCAAACTGGCAGGAGATTGACATTTATGTTGCAACAGCAAAGGCAGTTTATGTTTATGATGCGAAAAGCAATTCCTTGAAGCCAGTAATAGAAGAAGACTTGAGAGCTGATTTTGGAAGACAGGCATTTGTAAAAACTGCGCCTGTAGTACTTGCATATGTCGCTGATTATTCAAAAATGGGCAGAGCATCACAGATAGACAAGGATTTTTATTCTGCTGTGGATACAGGGTTTATCAGCCAGAATGTTTATCTTTACTGTGCATCTGCAGGATTAAATACGGTTGTTCTTGGAATGGTTGACAGGGCAACACTTTCTCAAAAATTGGGATTGAAGAACGAACAGAAAATCATTCTTACTCAACCGGTCGGTTATCCCAAGAAATAATAAATTTTTTTTAGCTCCAACTCTCGCTCTGACTTCTATTATTTTTGTTCGTCTGCAAGAAAACAAAAGCTAATCTCATCTTTTTTGTATAGAAGGTGTTTATGGTGTTTTAGTTTTTATTTTCTTGTCTTGACACCAGATTGAAAATGTCAGTATAATTTGTTTGATGAAGAAAGCCATTATCATACTATCCATGTTAGGGCTACTGACGGTCTCAGGAATACACCTTATCCATATCCACACATGCATCCTGAACACACTCAATACAAACTGCTCTGTGTGCTTGAATCTGTCTGCTTTTTCTCCTTTTCCATTTCAAATTTTTATACTCTGTCTATCTATTTTTGCTATCTACGCACTGCACTTTTTGCATCTCGGTTTGAATAAAAACCATCTTCTCAGAATTTTTCTTACCCGTGGTCCACCCGCCTGAAAATTAGCTGAACTGTTTAAGAATCTGTTGAATTTAAACCGGGCTTTCAAAAGGAGGTGGACTATGAAAATAAAATATCCTGTAGTTAAAATATACTGCTGGCTAATTTTGGTTTATATATTCTCAACCCAATCATTCGCACAGGATATCAATGAAAAAATACGAATACTTGAGGAAAAATTGAAAACACAGCAGGAAGTAATTCAAAAACAGCAACAAATCATTCAGCAATTGCAGGAAGAATTACAACAAATCAAACAGCAAACAATATCTACTGAACCACCTGCAACTCCTGAAGGACAATCTGCCTCTACCGGACTTTTCGGTGCAGCAAGTGCATACAATCCAAACATTTCTCTGATTCTTGATACCTTTTATTACTCCACGAATCTTAAAGAAGATGAACTTGAAAATTGGAATATACCGGGATTCATTAAAGAAGGGTTAAACTACAAAAAGGGTATGAATATTCATGCTGCAGAGCTCTATCTTTTTGCGCCTGTTGACCCTTTCTTCAACTTATATTCCACAATACCAATAACAGACCAAGGTGTTGAGCTTGAAGAAGCATATCTTGTATCAACCTCATTACCAGCAGGATTTCAGGCAAAAATTGGCAAATTTAAGAGCGGTTTTGGCAGGTTAAACTCTCAACATACCCATCTCTGGAATTTTGTCGACATTCCTCTGGTTTACAGGGCATTTATGGGAGAGGAAGGTATAAATGAGAAAGGAATGCAATTAACCTGGCTTCCTGAACTACCAATCTATACCCAATTGGGCATTGAAGCACTCAGTGGAGAAAATGAAGTTTTGTTCAACAAAAGTAATTCAAAAGGACTTTGTGCTTTTGGCGCCTTTGCTAAGGCATCTTTTGATATTGGAAGTTATGGAACAATGCTTTTTGGACCTTCCTTGATAATGGGTGATACAAAAACCGATTCAATTGAAGAAAACCATATCTTCACCGGAAATACAACACTTGCTGGATTTGATTTCACCTATAAATGGAAGCCATCAAGATGGAAAAGTTTTACACTTCAAAGCGAGTATCTGTGGCGAACACAGAAAGGAAAATTGGAAGATACATCCACTTCAATCATCCAAAACTTGAAAAGGACGCAGGATGGATTCTACCTCCAAACAATATATCAAACAGGTAGATGGGGATTTGGAGCAAGATATGATTCGCTTGAGTTATTCAATGACAAATACAAGATTGACGGTCTGAAGATAGACTTTAAAAACAATCCCTGGAGGGCATCAGCAATGATTGACTTCAATCCATCCGAATACTCAAAAATCCGATTGCAGTATAACTATGATAAAAGTTCAAGAACACAAAAAACAAACAACGAAATATTCCTGCAATTTATAGGTGGAGTTGGTGCTCATGCCGCACACACATTTTGAAAGGAGCCGTTCATGAAAAAATACATAATGAAAATTTTTTTCTGGATTTCTTTTTTAATGATGTTTAATAC
>JAOAAW010000091.1 GCA_026418655.1 bacterium
CTCTTATTATATCGGGTCCGTCTGAAGAATCTGTATCCCTTTATTATGAAATAGACCGGGTTGTAAGAAGACTGAAGAAGGGCGAGGATTATACTGTGGATGAGGAAAGCCAGACAGCAAGTCTTACAGAAGAAGGCGTTGCAAAATGCGAAAAAATGTTGAATGTTTCAAATCTTTATGATATTTCAAACACAGAAATAGTTCACCATATCATTCAGTCCCTCAGGGCACATAATTTTTATAATAGAGATGACCAGTACATAGTTAAAGATGGCAAGGTCGTTATAGTTGATGAATTCACAGGCAGATTGATGCCAGGTAGACGCTGGTCAGACGGCTTGCATCAGGCAGTTGAGGCAAAGGAAGGTGTGCAGATAGAAAGTGAAAACCAGACACTTGCCACAATTTCTTTCCAGAACTATTTCAGGCTTTATGAAAAGCTTGCTGGTATGACAGGTACTGCCTTAACAGAAGCTGTAGAACTTAAGACGATATACAAAACAGATGTTATTGTGATTCCAACAAACAAACCACTTAACAGACGAGAATTTGACGACGAGATCTACAAAACAGAAAAGAATAAGTTTGAAGCTGTTGTCCAGGAAATTGAACAGTTATACAAAAAAGGCAGACCTGTACTCGTTGGCACTACATCCATTGAAAAGTCAGAAAGATTAAGCAGGATGCTAATGAGAAAAAATATCCCCCACCAGGTTCTCAATGCAAAATTTCATGAAAAGGAAGCAGAAATTATTGCAAGAGCGGGACAGAAGTATGCTGTTACCATTGCAACAAATATGGCAGGCCGTGGTACCGATATTGTTCTTGGAGAAGGTGTCGTGGAACCTCAATGTATTGATCCTGCTACAAAGGTTGCAAAATGTTGCATTGCCTGCGAAGATGATTGTTCTCAATGCTTCAAAAAAAGAAAATTTACAGAATGCAAAACAGGTTCAGATATTCCCTGTGGTCTCCATGTAATTGGAACAGAAAGGCATGAAGCAAGAAGAATAGACAATCAGCTTAAAGGAAGATCCGGAAGACAGGGGGATCCTGGCTCATCGAGGTTCTATCTATCTCTTGAAGATGATTTATTGAGAATATTTGGCTCTGATAGATTAAAAGGCATTATGGGACAGCTTCCTGAAGGAGAAAAAATTAAACACCCATTGATTACGAGAATGATAAATAATGCACAGAAAAAGGTTGAGGCAAGGAATTTTGAAATAAGAAAACAACTTCTGGAATTTGATGATGTAATGAACGAACAGAGAAAGGTAATCTATGGAATAAGGCAAGACATACTTACAGGACGGAACCTTGAAAACTATCTTGAAGATTTTATAACAGAAACTGTTGAATCTGCTGTCTCTGAACATCTAAATATGCAGGTAAAACCAGAGACATGGAATGTTTCTGCCCTCTCAGCACATATCAGGAATATCTTCAACATAAACCTTAACCTGCGGATGCCAGAAACATTAAAGGATATCCAGGCATGGAGACAGGACATCACAGAAGAGATACTGAATGCTATAAAGAAAGCCCTTGAAAACCAGAAGACATCCCTGGGCCTCCTTTTTACAGAAATGTTGAAATTTATACTCCTTCAGGCAATAGACCACAGATGGAAATCACACCTCAGGTCCATTGACGAGCTGCGTGAAGGTATCGGGTTGAGAGCCTATGGACAGAAGGATGTTGTTGTTGCATATAAACAGGAAGCATTCCTATTTTTCCAGGAAATGCTTGCGTCTATCAGGCAGGAAGTTCTTACCCATCTTTTCAGAGTTAGAGTTTCAGAAAAAGCTGTAGTAAACGCACCCAGTAAGGTTTTTGTACCTGCACAATATTCTCATCAGGAACTTAACCAGTTTGATGTATTAAGAACCTCTGAATCTGTGCAGGTTCAGAGTCAAACTCAAAAGCCTGAACCTATTCCTGTTTCAGGAAACAAAATTCAGCCTGTTAGGGTTGGAAAAAAAATAGGAAGAAACGAACCTTGTCCTTGTGGAAGTGGGAAAAAATATAAAAAATGCTGCGGAGTTAACAAGTGATGGAAAATCCTGTGGATAAATTGTGGAAAACATGGGAGAAGGTACTAAATTCTTTGGGAGAACGGTTGAAAAATGACAGGATCATTGAAACCTGGTTCAAACCCTTGAAAATCAAAAAGATAGAACAAAATAACGTCTTTATAGAAATCCCGAACCAGCTTTTTTACAAAGGACTCTCTCCTTTTGTTGACATTTTGAGAGATGCTTTTGCTGAAATCCTCGGAGAAAAACCGGATTTTACCTGGGTCTTATCCGAATCAAATATGGGCGGTCAGGAAAACATAATTAAAGAAAGTGTCCCAGGAGAAAGCCTTAACCCTGATTATGTTTTTGAAACTTTTGTAGTGGGTCCCTGCAACAGATTGGCACATGCTGCAAGTTTAGCTGTTGCCCAGTCTCCTGGAGTTGCCTACAATCCTCTTTTCATCTATGGTGATGTTGGTCTTGGAAAAACACATCTAATGCAAGCAATAGGACATATGGCAAGGTCTTCTGCTCACGCAAATATTGCGTATTTACCCTGTGAAATTTTCGTCAATCAATTTATATACAGCATACAAACAAAAACCACACACGTTTTCAGAAACAGGTTCAGAAAAGCAGATATTTTACTCATAGATGATATACATTTCCTTGCAGGTAAAGAAGGTACTCAAGAAGAATTCTTCCATACATTTAATGCATTATACGACCAGAGAAAACAAATAGTGCTTTCCAGTGATAGGCCACCAAAAGAGATATCTGCTCTTGAAAAAAGGCTGGTATCAAGGTTTGAATGGGGTCTTGTTGTTGATTTACAGCCACCTGACTTTGAAACACGTGTAGCAATACTCAAGAAAAAATGCGAAACAAAGAACATCCATCTTAGTGACGATGTTATCTTCTTTATAGCCGAGAATATAAGTGATAATATCCGTTTACTTGAAGGTGCACTTAATCGGCTGGTAGCGATTTCTTCTCTTTATAATAAAAGTCTAAATGTGGAGCTTGCTCGAGAGTATTTGAAGGAAATTTTGAGTTCCCAGAGAAAGGTGATCACAGTACAGAGGGTGCAAGAGGTGGTTGCAGAATATTTTAAAATAAGCTTGAATGAATTAAAGAGTCAGCGTCGTGTAAAAGGCCTTGTAATTCCCAGGCAAATAGCAATGCATATTGCAAGGGAACTTACATCATGTTCTCTGACTTCTATTGCTGAAGAATTTGGTGGAAAGGATCACACAACCGTTATTCACGCATGTAAGAAGATTAAGATGGCTATAGAGAATGATGAGAATATAAAGGCAATTGTAAACAAATTAATTAACATCCTGAACTCTTAGATATTAACAGGATATTTACAGGTTAAGTTGAAGACACTGTAAGGGTTGTGTATAATTAACATGGTTTACTGGGATTATTATTAAAAGGAGACTAAATATGGAGATAATTATAGAGAAAGAAAAACTCCTTGAAGCCTTAGAAAAGATTGCAAAGATACTACCATCAAAACCAGTAATAACGACAACTGGTGGAATATTAATAGAGGGGAAAAAAGATGGGATAACGCTTACGGTCACGGATCTACAGTTAACCGCAAGAATTTTTATTGAATGTAGTGTGAAGGATAAAGATAATGTTTTAATACCTGGTAAAAATTTTATTTCATTGATTAAAAAAATTCCTGAAAATCAGGTCAGAATTTCCACTAAAGAAAATAGTGCCATAATTGACAACAAATCCTTCCAGTATAAGTTTTTGCTTATGAGTGTTGAGGAGTATCCGAAACTTCCAACTGAAAAAGAAATGAGTTCGGGAAACTTTATAATCTCTTCTTCAATTCTACTTGATATGATTAAAAAGTCAATATACTGCATCAATCCTGAGGAACCAAGAATGTATTTTCGCGGAGTACTCGTTGAGAAAAAGGATTCTTTTTTGAATATGGTTGCAACTGACACTCGTCGTCTTGCCCTTGTAAAAAAGGAGGTCCAGGGTGAAGAAAGGGTAAAGATTATTCTACCATTAAGACTTATTGAGGTTCTTCCATTAATCTTTAAAGAAGTCGACATTTCTATGGCGTTTAGCAAAAACCAGATAACATTTAAATCCGACAAAATTATACTGATTTCCCAGCTTCTTGAAGGAGATTTTCCTGATTATGAGAAAGTCATACCTTCCTCGAACAAGCAGGGCACTGCTTTGATTAAAACACGCGAACTTCTGGATAGTCTGGACAGGCTTACTCTAATGGCCACAGGAAACATTATTTCAGTCAAGTTGAGTTTCAGAAAAAATCTTCTTGTTTTGAATATAGAAAGCCCTGAGAGTGGCTCTGGAGAAGAAAGGATAAATATAGAATATTCCGGAGCAGAAAGTACAATAGTTTTTAATCCGAGCTATTTGATAGACTTTTTAAAGACCGTGGATGAGGAATTTATAGAGTTTTTCTTTCAGGATCCTGTGAAACCAGCAAAACTATGTGCCAGGGGTGACCAGTCATATCTGTATGTGGTAATGCCCATGAAACCATGAAGGAAAAAAAATTTTCAGAGGTTCTTCCAGACGCAATAAGAAGTATAGGTTGTTCCGATATATATCCACGTGTGGATGGTATCCTTGATTGGGAGAAGATATGGGCTGAAATATCCGGAGAAGCAAGTAGGTTTAGCTATTTTTTGAACTTTAAGGATGGAATAGTGCTTGTAGCAGTGAAAAATTCAGCCTGGGTTCTTGAACTGACAAAAAGGAAACCGAGTATATTAAAGGCATTACGGGATAGAACCGGAAAAAAAATAAAAGAGATTAAATTTATCCGGTGATCTCACCTGTAATAAACCTTTACAAAATCAGTCTCTCTAAGCGGAAGAGTAAAGGTAAGTACTTTTCCTTTCCTTGAGTATTTCAAAAGGCCGTGATGCACACTTTCAACCTTTGAGATCTGTTTTAAGGGCATTATCCCAATTTCTAATTTTTCTATCGGCTGAAATGTATAGTTAGCAAGCACAAGCACACTACCCTTATCAGCATCCATAACCACTGCATCAATAAGTGCATGCGAGCATTTCACCGGCAGATCAATACCACTTTCTAAAACTGGCTTACAGATAAAATCTCGGTATGCCTGTGGATACTGCCATGGTTCAAAAGCCCTCTTGATGAGAAGTTGATCCGGGACAACCACACAGGGTGAAGGTTCTTCAAGGGCATTCAAGTCATTAATGCTTTTCATTACATTGTTTCTGGCAATAAGCGCCTGTCTCATATAAGCAATGGCAGGAAGAAACCCAAAGCAGTAAATTGTACCCCTTTGATATCTACCCGATACCGCAGCAGGCGTTGAATCAGAAAAATTTGCGATAACCAGGGCACTAGGCTTTGGTTTAAGATTCTGTTTAACGGATACGACATCAAGTACAGCGTTATTTTGCCTCACAACTGCTGTATCTACAACTGTCAGGTAATCGAGATACCTTCCGCTATTCAGGAAACGTGCTTTTTCTTCTGGTGTTGAGCGGATAGCAGGCAATATGCTTTCAATAATTTCGTTTGGCCTGTGAAACTCATTGTATATACCAGCGCCTGCTGTGAGAACAAGTCTTCCACCACCAGCAACCCAGAGTTTGATTTGTTCTGCGGCCTTTTCTGTTATGGCTGTTCCAGAGAGATAGGCAACCTTATAATTTTTCAGCCAGCCCTGCTCTATCATTTTTTCTGAGAGAAAGTCCACAGGAATCTGTCTGTGAGCAAGGGCAAGCCATATATGCATCCTTTCAAACCCGTAAGCATAATTTGAGCCCATTTCCCAGATATCAGCAGAAGAAGAATAAATAATCGCTACCTGGCTTTTCCTTTTTTTTGCCGAATACAAAAGATCCTCTGCTGCGCCTATTTCTCGCACAATTTCTGCAAGAGCATACCACATATCTGTTTTTGCTTGAATTGAGTGGTTATTCCAAGGAGGTCCAGCTTCATGCGCTGACCATACAGGACCATACCAGTAAGCATTCAGGATTTTATTATCTCTTGCCACATGGCTTGCTGTGTATGTTTTCATTGTCCATGAAGCCCTGCCTGCGTATCCAATGAGATAATGTCCCAGAACCTGATTATTTTTCATGGCAGCAGAGCGCATCAGCTCAGAATTATAGGCTGTGCATTGCCTGGTTGATGAACCATTTGCCCAATCCTCGCTCCATATGGAATTGTTATCAGCTGAATCAAGAAGGTCAAAATAATCAACACCTATACAACCGAAATTTGCGACATATACAGCGCCATCTGAAAAATTGACATTAACAGGGAATTTTCCGCCATATGCTTTTTCCAGAGCTTCTCTTTGTGCGCGGATCAACTTGCTCAAGGCATATGTGCGAAATTTCTGTGTGTAATAGAAAAGCTCTGGTTGAGTTTCTTTCTGGGTAGTGTCAACGGGTTTTATTTCTTCCCAATGTGTGGCCTTAAACGAAGCAGGAGTTAACTTCAATTCCTGAAGAAATTTTCTGAAACAGGATGTACATACTTCACATTTCATCAGATGGTCTACAGAAAGACCCTGCGGTTCATCCATAAGCATGCAGTATGCTATGTCCTGTATCTTTTTATTTCCTTTCTTGAATTGCTCTGCTTCAGCTATTGCTGTGTTTTTTACCTGTGAAATATCAAGGCCGCAATAGCAGCTGTAGTTCTTTCTTAACCCAGCATTCCAGGTGTTTGTTGAAAGTATTATCCTGTCTTTATTGGAGAAACCAAAATAATCAAGGGTTTTCCATTCCCTATCAAAAGTTTTTCTATCCACAGGTGCAACAACAGGACTGATTTGTTCCGGGACTGTCGGAAGGTTTGCTGAGACAAAAAAAGGAAATATGGCGGGTTTTTTCCCTATCTCCGGCCATTTCATATTATCAGCAATTTTGCCGTATTTTTCAGCCAGTTCCAGGTCTGTTGTAAATTTTTCTGGGTGTTCCTTGAAATCAGGGGGTATAATGATTCTCAGTGAACCAGTAGCATCCCTCTGGATGACTTTCACAATAGCTGTTTCTGATGGTTCATAGGCAAATTCAAATTTTGCATTGAGCCTGGGAGCAATATCAGCATATGAATACCTTGCTGAAAACGTAAGATTTACACCAGAATCAAAATACATAAGCTTTGTAATATTCAACCAGCCTGTTGTTTGGTTATTGGTGAACAAATCCTTTTTTTGAGCTAAAACAGGCTGAACATTTTGTTCAAGCCCTGAAGCAGTCAATGCAAAATGAGCGTACCAGGGAGCGCGGTAATAGTTTCCAAAGATGTGAATGTAAAAAGGTTTTTCATGCCCCTGCCCGGTGGTTATTCTGAGATAGAGTTGTGGTCCATATGGTGTATGGTCAGGTTCCTTCTTTAACTCATCTGTAACAAGCAGACAGTCTATAGCCCGTGTATAAAAATAATAGGGAGCACTTTTGTCAACCTTGCTCAGAACAACCCTGTAATTTCCTGGAGTTAGATAGGTTTCTATATCGTCCCAGACATAATCCAGGTCCACATATTCACTTTTTCTTTTTGTATCAAAATCCTTGCTGGCAACCTTTTGTTCACCGGAAAATATACTTACATTGAAGGGACCCCTGTAATAATAGGATTGGAGGTATCTCACCCAGATTTTATATGTGCCTTCTTTTTTTATTTCAAAATTTTTCCATGCGATGGAATCAAAAGCACCATCTGCACCATGTAAAACCTTCATCCATGTTGCCTGCCTTGCAATGTACCCTGTTTGATTGGGTTTCCAACCATTTCCAGAAACCTCAAAGGAATTAGCATCAAGATATAAGGTTTCAGAAACGCACACAGGCGCAAAACAAAAAAGAACCAGCAGAAAGCCAGTTAATATCCTTTTCATAAAATGCCTCCTATTTTCCTTGAAATGTCGCAATAAAGTTGTACCTGCCCAAGCGTTGTATCAGGTGTAACAGGACTTCCAATAGACATTATAAACCTCCTTTTATTTTTTATACCCGCCCTCATCTGTCTTTTTATTTCCTCAGCCAGTGTTTCTTCATCAGCTTTGGGTAGAAGATTTATGGCATCAAGATTTCCAAGTATGACAAATTTTCCGTTAACAACCTCTGCGACTTTTTCTATGTCTATTTCAAACCCCTTTTTCCCTTCTTCAAAAGCAAGGGCATCAGCGCCTATTTCAAAAATTTTATCCATTCTATCCCAGGGGTTGCCACAATAGTAATAAATACTTTTTGCTCCAAGCTCTCTTATTGCACTGACAAGTTTCTTCATGAAAGGTACATTGAACCTTTCAAAAGCAGCAGGACTTATCATATCAGTAAGACACTCTTCTATCCATAAAACTTCTGCGCCTGCTGCTGTTTCCTGTTGCGCAAGATGGATACTTGTTTCCAGAAACCTTTCACATGCATACGAGACAACCTCAGGGTTTGTTACAATCAACGTCATCATGCCTTCAAAACCAACCACTCCGTATAACTTCCATAAGGGCGAACCAACATGACAGAAAGGAATCCTTTCAGGAAATCTTTTTATCATGGCTTGAGCAAACTCATGCCTTCCTTCTGCAATAAAGTCATCCCTGCTGAATTTTGCTGGTCTTTCTGGAAGCAATCTGTCCATTTCTGAAATTGTTTCAGGAAGTTTTTTTATCTTTATGGATTGAACAGAACCCGTAATATTCCAGCCGGCAATTTTTGGCTTAAAAATTTCTTTTGTTGAGTGTGTGTTGTTATCCAGTATTTTTACCCTGTCATCGAAAATTTCTACCCTGATACTCTTTCGCTCCTGGTGGCTGTAAAATGGATAGATAACAAGCCAGTCCTGGTTAATTTTTGAATTGATTTCTGAATAATAGTTAATGTGTGATTCCAGATCAGGAAGATGCACTGTATACCATGGATACGATGTTAGTTCAGACCAGTGGTCCCTGATAAAGATACCTTCGTAACAGATTACCACACCAAATTCAGGCGTTCCTTCCTTTGAAAAAGCAGCCAATATTTTTTCTTTTCCTGTCATGGTTTTCTCCTTAACATTATCAGCCAATCCTGCCACACAGGCACCATTTGCCAGAAATGAGTCGGCAAAATCCACTCTCCTTTATGACTCGAGACTATTTCTAAGGTCTTTTTTGTTTTTCCGTCTATGGGGTCAACCAAAGAAAAAATGTATTTACTTTCTGGGACAAGAGAAGTGATTTTTTTTATTCCTCCACTGAAGGCAGGTGGTCCCACATAGATAATCATAAACTCATTTTCTTTTTCAGCAGCAAATATACAGCTTTTTTCATCTTCTAATTCAAGCTTCTGACGGCAGGGAATAAGGTTGTACCAGCCGATTTTTTCAAGAAATCTTTTACCTATTGCCACATGCATACTTCCTGGTAATTTATAGGCAACTTCCCAGGGTGTGTTTCCCCATGAACGTCCATATGGAGATGGGCCGTATGGCTTTTTTTGGGTATTGACCTGCCAGATTCCGTTTGCGCCATATGTATAACCGTATGCGCCTGAAAGCATGCTTGCCCAGAAACAAATCCTTTGAATCTCTTGTCTACAGGCTTCACCTATACCCTCATAATTCACCTCTCCGATAACAACGGGCTTTAAGGGGAACGCCTCTTTTGCCTTTTTTATTGAAGACCATGTGTTTTCAAAAGAAGTATGACTGCCATGACCTGTTTGAAGCATGTTTATATCAAGTAACTCTGGCTTTTCCACTTGCTCGTGCCCCAGATTTGTAGGATGTGTTGTTACAGGATGATGAAAGGGATCGATGTTTCTAATATATTCCATAACCTCTGTCCACGCCTGCTTCTGAAAATCTGCATCCTTTTGTCCTGTTTCCGAAAGATAATAAGGCATAATAGTTTCTCCGGCAACACACCAGACAACAGGATATGCAGACCAGCGCGCTATGATATTTTTCCAGTGTCTTTTCATTTTTTCCACACCGGTCCATTTGATATAATAGCCCCAGGCACCCACGATACAGGGTACAATTCCAGCATCACATAGATATTGGATTCTCCAGTCAGCAGAATTGAAATAGTCAGGATGTATCTCTGTAAAATCTTTTGTGTATGGAAAACCGGCTTCGTTCTTACCCCGCTTGTCATACCAGTCCATATCAGGATAAAGGCCTGCTACAATTTGAACAACAGTAAAACCTTTTTCTTTTCTATCCTGCGTAAGTTTTCTGAAACCATTTCTGTCAAGCCGCTTGCAAAGCCCCATGTACCATGTATCACCCAGCCAGAAAAATTCCTTTCCGTCTGCATGCATTATTTTTTTATCCTTTACACAGAGAAAACCGTGTCTATACAGAATATTTTTTTCGCTGTTTTTTCGGACAAATTTACATTGACCGGTCTGACCTGCAAGTCCCTTAATGGAAGGCGTGCACTCTGTTTCAAAATTATGGATGCCTGTCTCATTTGAGGTATATCTGATTTTCCATACCATATCGCCAATCCAGAAACCAGGCACTTTTATAATTTTCCCGGACGGAGAAGTAAATATTGCTGAAAACTCAACACCTTCTGTGCCGTGAATTTTTTCTTTTGAGAAAAAAGTAAATTCAGCCACCCTGTTAAGACCAGCAGTTTTCATGGAGATCGCCTGTTTTATGTAATAATATACCACAGACATTGTTTTTTTCTAATATGCGTTTGACCTTAGCAGGATAAAGATTTAAAATCTCAATGAAGACCTTAAAAAGGGGACAAAATGGCTGACTGCTTCTTTCACACAGGAAGGCCAGCAGTTGCAAGATGCAAACAATGTGGAAGGCCCTTGTGTTCAGCATGCAGGAAGGTCACTGACCTTGGTATTTTTTGCACTGATGAATGCGCTCAAACAGCAAAGGTGCACGCTGAAAGGATGCAAAAGATTGAAGAACAAAGGGCATCCTATCGGGGTTCTAAATGGTCTGGTATCGCAAAACTTATCAAGGTGATTGTTGTACTTGCAATTTTGTTTGCAATTTATAAATTTGTGATAGCCAGATTTATAAAGTAAAAAGAATTTGCCTGAAAAATTCTGTTGTTTGTTTCAGCACAGTCCTTTCTGAATCTTCAAGGACAAAGGTATGGCCACCTTTTTCAAGAATTATCAATTTCTTTGAGGTTGCGCATCGATGAAAAGCATTGTAATAAGAGAGGGCATGAGAAACATCTATCGAGGCATCATCCTTTGAATGAATGATGAGGGAATGACCGCAAAATTTTTCTGCCATGGTAATCGGTTTTATTTTATAAAGTGACTCAATAAACATTTTTCCAATTCTTAATCCATAACCAGTTAGATACACCTTGCTTTTTTCATCCAAAATTTTTCTCAATTTCCTTGTTAAAATTTTCCTTTCAATCTCCTGAGGAAAAGCAACAGGAGACCACAGACACAATGCCTTAAATTTATATTTAGTGGCAGCTGCTACTGCAGGAATGGCGCCCATTGACAACCCGAGGATTCCTAAATTTTTTTCATCAATGAAGGGTTGTTTAGCAAGGTATTTCAGGGCATTTTCTGCATCATGAATTTCTGTTTCAAGTGACATATCTTCAAAATAGCCCGCACTATCACCAGAGCCCATAAAATCAAATCTGAGGCATCCAATGCCTGCTTCTGCAAGGTTTCTTGCAAGCCGTGTAAAAATAAAATGACTTTCTGATTTATTCCCAGAAAAACCATGACACAGAATCACACCCGGGAATTTTTTCCCTGCTTTAATTCCACAGGGATGATGGAGAACACCGATTAAGAAATAATCCTGACTTTTAAATACTATTGGTTTTTCCATTGTTCCCCTTAACTTTGATACCTGTCAAATTTTTTGTTATTATGCCCCAATTACCTTTGCATGGCAAGGCTTATGATGTCTGCATATAAAATATGATGGGATTTTTATTGACTGTTTTTGCAGGGTAATTATAATGTTTTTGTCTGCGGGTAAATGTTCCTATAAAAAGGATGAAAAATGAATAGAACATGGCAATCAGAAGCATGCGACCTTGCACATGACCCTGTAAGTGGCGCACTGATAACAAGATTTACAAGCACACTGATGCACAATATCAACATCTATTGTGAGCAGCCATATACTTCTCCTGATGGAAAAAAAATTGCCTATATAC
This sequence comes from bacterium, assembly GCA_026418655.1. Lineage (GTDB taxonomy): Bacteria > Ratteibacteria > UBA8468 > B48-G9 > DTJG01 > DTJG01. Next base: position 12,178 of record JAOAAW010000091.1, read on the forward strand.
GTTCTCTCAATCCTGACCCGAGAGTGCCACCATTTCAGCTATGTGTGGCTGATATTGAAAGGTTGAAGATTATGCTTGTTGAGCCAGAGGTCTGGAGTTTTCTTGTCGGAACATCTGCCTGGTCAGGCAAAATTTATTACCTTACATCAGAAAATGAACTTGCCAGATTTGATATTTCAACCCTGGAAAAAGAAATTATTATCACCTCATGGGAACTTCCCGACGATGTGTGCTTTGATACTGTTTCACCTGACCATAGATACCTTGTTTGCACAAGAAGAAGCGCTGAAGGAGGCAGTGAAATAATCAGGGTTGACCTTTTAGAAAAAAACTGGAAGGTCATTTTCAGACATGAAGAAATTTTAAGCCATGTCCAGTTTAATCCTGTGCATGGAAAAGATATTCTTGTCCAGCATAACAGACATCAAAGAATTAAATCTGATGGTACCAGAATTGGTTCAAAGGAGACAGAAGATTTTACGACGCATTTTATCATTGACAGTGAAGGCAAAAATTATAGACCGTTGAAGGTTGGTCCACCATACACTGCTGGTTCAACAGGGCATTCTGGCTGGATAGCAGACACAGGCAGAATTGGTCTTACTGTGAGATGGCCTGCGATGAGTGAAGATGAGCCATCTGCAAGGTATAAGCAGGTTCATGACGCACGTCATCCGCAGGGAAATTTTATTGTTGTGGGACCTGATGATGAAAAACCGTTTGTTTTCTCTGCTCCTGAACATCTTTTTAACCATGTCAATATTTCAAAATGCGGCACATACTTTGTTTGTGATTCATACAAAAATGGAATACCAGGACCCATCGAGATTGTGGTTGGAAATATCAGAACAGGAAAATACAGAACCCTTGTTTCAAATTGCGGAGCACAGGGTGGTGCACCAGCGTGTTCCCATCCGCATCCTTATATGACAGCGGATAATAGGAATGTAATTTTTAATGCCGATCCATATGGAATCTGTCATGTTCATGCTGCAAGAATCCCGCAGGATTTTCTGGAATCCCTTGAATAATAAAGGTGGCTGGAAGACCAGCCACCTTTATTATTGCATCTGCATTATTCAACATCAATCTTGATTTCCTTTGCCTTTGCTTCTTCTGCCTTCGGGAGTACTATCTCAAGGATGCCGTCTTTGCAGGTTGCTTTTACCTTGTTGCGGTCGACCGGCACAGGAAGGCTAAAGGATCTTGTGAAACTACCTGTAACTCTTTCTTTATAAAGATAATGAGCCTTTTTCTCTTCCTTCTCTTCCTGTGTCTTACCGGAGATGGTGATGGTATCACCGGTTAAGGAGATATTGATATTTTTCTTGTCAAAGCCAGGAACCTCAGCCTTTATCACCAGATTATCTCCGGTATCAGTGATGTCGACCGCAGGAGACCATACATGATCTCCATAAAATTCTGTTCTGAATCTTTCAAGCAACCTGTCAAAACCACTTCTGATTTCATCCAGCTCCCTGAAGGGTTCCCATTTAACCAGTTTCGCCATATTCACCACCTCCTTTTTTTGTTTTTCCATAGATATAGATGCAATAAATTGCAACTGGTTTCATCACTTTCGGGATATTTGACAATGGCCCCAGTAAACAGGATTGGTATGTTAATGGTTAACCTTTGTTTTCTTGACACAACATCATATTGCTGAGATAATATTCAAGTCCCGATTTTTCAATATGCTGGGTTTTTATGGAAAAAAATATTGTTGTTGGAGTCTGTGGTTCAATTGCAGCGTATAAGGTACCATCCATTATAAGAAAATTGCAGGATAATGGCTGGAATGTTAAGGTTGTTATGACAAGGGCTGCGCAGAAGCTTATTACTCCGCTGACTTTTGAAACAATATCAAAAAACCAGGTATACACTGATATGTTTAAAAAAAATGTGTGGGAGATTTCTCATATCTCACTGAGTGAATTCGGAAAGATCATCCTTGTAGTACCTGCAACTGCCAATATTATTGGAAAGGTTGCCTGTGGTATTGCGGATGACCTTCTTTCTTCAACAATTATGGCGTCTTCAAACAAAGTTATTTTTGCACCTGCAATGAATGTAAGAATGTGGCAAAATCCAATTGTGCAGAAAAATGTGGAAAACCTGAAAAAGCTTGGCTATGTTTTTATTGAACCAGAAGAGGGAAAACTTGCTGATGGTAGTATCGGCAAAGGACATCTTGCCAGCATAGATAAAATCGTGGAAACAGTAGAAAAATTTTTTCAATTATAGCAATAAACTTTTCCTTGACTTAACATATCAGGAGGATAAGGATGGGTAAAGCATATCCACTTGAGCCAGTTGAAGTAAAGCCGGTCAACACCAAGTACAGAAAAATTTCAACAAAGATTCCAGTTCCTGAATCAATACCAATACTGGAAAAACTCCGGCAGTGGGAGCCCAGGTCCATGAGTGGTCAGCCACTTGTTGTATGGCACAAAGCAAAGGGTGTTAATGTTTTTGATGCGTTTGGCAACATGTGGCTTGATTTTTCATCAGGAGTTCTTGTGACTAATGCAGGGCATGGAAATCCGAAGATATGCAGAGCCATAAAAGAAATGGCTTCCAGGCCTTTCCTTCACAACTATTGCTTTCCGAGTGAGGTAAGAGCAAACCTTGTTGAAAAGATCGCTCAGCTTGCACCAGAACCTCTTAAAAAGGTCTTTTTACTTACGACAGGTGCAGAAACGGTTGAATGCGCCATTAAACTATCAAGAACTGCAGGGAAAAAGATAAGTCCCACAAAAAAAGTTATTGTTTCTTTTGAACATGCATTTCATGGAAGAACACTTGGTGCACAGATGGCAGGTGGAATACCTGCATTAAAGGAATGGATTGGCAATCTTGACCCTGATATGGTTCAGGTGCCTTATCCAGGAGATCCCCGTCAAAAGGACAGGAGTTTTGATGTTTTTATCAATACCCTTAAAGAAAAGGGAGTTAATTTTGACGACATATGTGCCGTCATTTCAGAAACCTATCAGGGTGGAAGTGCTGCGTTTATGCCTGTGGAGTATGTCCATAAATTAAGGGAGTTTTGCGATCAGCATAAGGCGTTTTTAATATTTGACGAGATACAGGCAGGTTTTGGCAGGACAGGAAAAATGTGGGGCTTCCAGCACTATGGAGTGCTACCTGACATTTTTACACTTGGTAAAGGTATTTCAAGCGGACTTCCTATCTCTGCTGTTGTTGGAAAACCAGAAATTATGGACCTCTATGATCCGGGAACGATGACAAGCACCCATACAGGAAATCCTGTTTGTGCTGCCTCTGCTATTGCAAATATTGAATACATTGTTGAAAAGAGCCTGCCCAGAAATGCCGAAAAAATGGGAAAAGTTTTTGAAAAGGAACTCAACAGAATTAAAGAGAAATATCCTGTAGCCGGTTTTGTGTGTGGAAAAGGACTTGTATGGGCTATCAGTATTGTAAAACCTGAAACGATGGAACCAGATGGAGACCTTGCTTTTGAAATTGTAAAAAAATGTGTTGAGAAAGGACTCCTGCTTTTTGCTCCTGTGGGCTTTGGAGGCGCTTCTTTGAAAATTGCCCCACCACTTATAATCAAGAAAGATGCAATTCTTGAAGGTTGTGCGGTAATAGAAGAAGCGATTGCTGAAGCGTGCGCTGGTTGAAAACTTACCCGGGATGCTCAATGTTAAACCTTGCCATTATTGGTACCGGTAGGTATGGTGTAAACATAATTCATGCCTTCAAACAGCTTGAATACCAGAATATCGCCAAACTTGTTTCAATCTGCGATATAAATGAAGATGTTCTGAATAGTCATTGCAAGAAATATAAGGTCAAAGGATACACAGATTACAGAAAAATGCTTGACAGCGAGGATATTGATGCGGTTGCCATTGCAACACCTGATCATCTTCATAAAGAGCCTTGTATTTATGCGGCAAAATCAGGAAGGCATATATTTGTGCAAAAACCAATGGATATTACCGTTGAGGGGTGTCTTGAAATTTTAGAAGAAGCAAACAAGAGCAATGTTCTTATCCAGGTTGACTTCCATAAAAGATATGACCCCTATCATCAACAATTATGTAAGGATGTTAAATCAGGCAAGTTTGGAACCATTGAATATGGATATGTCCATATGGAAGATAGAATTGAAGTACCGTCAAAATGGTTTTCTTCATGGGCACATAAGTCATCTCCTGTATGGTTTCTCGGTGTACACTTTATAGACCTTGTGAGGTGGTGTCTTGGTTCTAATGGAAAATCTGCGTATGCCACAGGTTATAAAATGAAATTAAAAAAAATGGGTATTGATACTTATGATTCAGTATCAGCAAAGGTCATTTTTGAAAATGGTGTTTCTGTAACTTTTGATGTCTCATGGATTTTGCCTGAAAATTTTGAAGCAATAGTAAATCAATCTATCAGATTTGTTGGAACAGAGGGAATCATTGAGTGTGATACTCAGGACAGAGGAACACGTTTGTGCAGCACGGAAAAAGGAATGGAAACATACAATATAGGATTTATTCTTGAAACAAAGGATGTTTCTGGCAGGACTGTGTATAAGGGTTATGGAATTGAAAGTATCATGGATTTCGTGTATAATCTGATTTATATCAAAAATGGTGGGGATTTTGAAACCCTGCGCAAAAATTCAATTGCTGCCTTTGGAGAAGATGGTCTGGAAGTTACAAGAATAGCAGTCGCGATACACGAAAGTTTGCAAAAAGACGAACCAGTATCAATAAGATAAAAAAGGAGAAAAACCAGTGGCAACAAAAATTCGTCTCGTGAGAAGAGGAAAAAAGAACAGACCTTTTTACAATGTCATTGTTGTTAGTGACGAGAAGGATGGAAGAGGGGATGTGATTGAGATTTTAGGCTATTATGATCCTCTCAAGGAACCGCCTGTTTTTGAAGTTAAAGATGATAGAATAATCCACTGGCTTAAAACCGGGGCGCAGCCATCTGACACAGTAAGAAGTTTTATAAAGAAAAGAGGGATTCTTAATCAGCTTAATGCGGATTGATATCATTACGATTTTTCCGGAAATTTTCAGTCCCCTTTACACAAGTATAGTAAAAAGGGCTCAGGATAGAGGTATACTGCAACTGCATCTGTGGAACCTGAGAGACTTTTCAAAGGATAAGCATAAAAAGGTCGATGATGCTGCCTATGGCGGTGGAAAAGGAATGGTCCTGGCATGTGAACCGATTTTTCTTGCGGTAGAAA
>JAOAAW010000105.1 GCA_026418655.1 bacterium
CTGCATGCACTCTTCTCAATCATCGCACATCTCCCCCCCCCCTCTATCACGATAGTATGGCCTGGGCCCCAGAACTGATTGTATCTCTCAAGGACTTCAACTGCCTCAATTGCATTTCTGCAGTATCTGGCAACAATTTTAAAGACAGGCGCAGGAAAAATTTCTTCTGGTTCTTCATCAAGGAAAATCCCTGAAGAAACACTGCCGATTATAAGATGTTCATTAATTGCTGGCCATTCAGGCGCCTCAAATGGCTCCTCAGGGCTTGTATCAAGATTGTTGGCAAGCAGCGGTCCACAATCACTGTGAGGGAAAAATATATAGCTGCACTTTGCTCTGTCAGATAAACCATCCATTTTACCGATTTTTCCTGTACATATCATTCTATGATAAAAATTCATTCCATTTGTGTAAAGTGCAGTATGTCCTTCATCAAGACCGGCACCATGTTCAATCCCTTTCCATTCAGCAAGAATGAGCTCTCTGACGCCACGCAGTTCAGGATACTTCTTAAAATCTACAGAAGCATTGATTCTTTTCTTGCTATGGTCAACAACCATCCTGATAATTTCTTTATCAGGTTTATCAGGCATGTGTTTTTTTAACATATTGAGATTCAGTGCAATCATTTTGCCAACAAATTCTCTATGTTTTGATGCCCAGTTTTTTGCTTCATTATACCAGTTCTCATATGTCCACATTTGTCCCCCTCTTATTCAAAGTTGATTTGAATTATATCATGAATTTCTATTTTCTCTGAGACAAAATCTGAGAAAGCACTTCAACATTCAAACATTCATATGCAACAATCTGCATAATCCCGCTTGGAGGGAGTATTCTTATAGGTAATCCTTCTACCCAGACACAGGCATCCCCGAATCTATATCCCATATCAATATACACAGCAATATCATCGGGTATACCCCAGCCAGGCTGGTTTTCTTCATCGTTTTCAGCGCTTATCAGAATTACTCGCTGTTTTTTTCTTTTGAAAATTTCTTTTGATTCAGGGTCCATACCGGTATATCCAAGTCTGACAATCAATGCATTGTCGGGAGTACTCTGGATATACTTTTCAACCTGATGTGTTACATTGGTATGTAAATCAACATTAACTGCCCATCTTGAGTCCTCATATTTTCCAACATATGTCCATGGCATATGTCCCATGGAAGCAATGGGAATTTTTTTCCCTTTCCTGACTTCTTTAATAATTAAGTCAACCGCCTTTTCAATATTCTGAATCTGAGTATTCTGAAACTTCCTGACATGATACCTTATACCATCAAGAAACCTTTCAGCAAGTTCTCCTTCTGGTATTGGCCTGACAGGATATTCATCCATAAACTGTTTTTTGAACAGATATTGATTTCCCCATTCAGGACCATCTTTATAAGCGTATGATTTCCACATTGCAGGTGTATGACCATTTCTTGTAATGGCTGAAAAAATTTCAGCCATCAGTGCCCATGCATTAAGAGCATTGATCAGGTGATTAGTCCTTCCTGCTTTTGAACCATCAGGAAGCATAACACATCTATCATCAATTCCAGTACCTGTATCAAACCACTCATTACAGGCACTCACCTGTTCGGCAAGTTCTGGCAAATCCTTTGGTCCAAAACCAACAACAAATCCACCGTTTGCTCTGAATGATTGTATTCTTGAAACTTCATTCTTTGCTAATGGTTTTGTCTGCCAGCCAATGATTGAAACATCCAGTTTTTTCTCTTCAGGAGTTCTATCCTTCTTGAATGGCCTATCAAAACCCACATTCACCATCCCACCACTGCGACCCCATAGTTCGTCCTGAAGCCCCTGATAAACAATCGGATGAAAACCTATGAGTCCACCCTTCATATGTCTATCAGCAATAATTTCAGCAACCTGTGTGATTTTCTTGAGATTTGATTCAACTTCATCGCAGGCATCAAGAACTGCCTGACAATATTGTTTTGCCGCATAGCCGCTATCTCCGGTTTTCAAAGTTTTTTCCGGTATTTTGAAACCATCTATCTTGAGCAATGTAAACGGATAAATGCTTGTTGCGTAAAGAGTGCCATCGTGCGTTGCAATCATTGCCATGTGAACATGAAGAATTGTAAGGGTTCCATCTGGTAGCAGGTGGAAACCATGAGTAAATGGCTTTGGCTTACCATCTGACGTGGTAAACTGAAAATAATCAGGATTTTTTACTGCGATTACCCCAAGGTCTTCCATCTTATTTTTCTTCGGGTCATACCTTACAAGGTGATGAAGATAACCAGAACCAAAGCCAGTATCATTGTCAACCCTCCACAGGCAATAAACTTTTCCATCAGGGTGCAGGCAGAGTGAACCGCGAGAATCAGGATTTTTACCATTTATCATTCTGCCCAGATTTTTTGCCTTAATGGTCTTTCCAGAATCTGCTAAATCCAATCTGTAAAGTTCGGGAAAACTTATCATTGTCATATATGCGGTTTTTTTATCCTGAGCAAGAACCCATGTGCATATTGCATATCCAGGTCCCTGTGGTTTTTTAAATGGTTTACCATTGATGGTTATTGGTCTGACAATAACTTTATTTTTTTCAGGATCATATGTTGCAATCTGAAAGTCCTTTGTTATTGCATGTGCTCTACCGTTTCTGTCAATAAGCGTTGTTGCATAAGGAAGAAGAAGCGGACCTAATTCCCTGTAATTTTTCGTTTTCGTATCATAAACCATCCAGTGTTGATCTTCACATGTAACAACATAAATCAATCCCCTGTCTTCATCTGCAACAACATCAATAACACCCTGTCCAGGATATGGCATTCCAAGGCACTCTGGCTTTTGAGTGGCAGGGTCGTATACCATGACAAATCCACCGGGATAATCTGATGTGTCTCCTGCAGCCCGATCCCCCTGCTTGCTTCCAACATAGATTTTTCCGCTTTTCCCGACAAAATTCTTGGTGTGTATCTTTGCCTGGGCAGCATAGCCCTTTGCATCAATACCACACACTTTATGAGTATCAATAACAATTTTTTGTTTTTCTGTGTAAGGATCAAACTCAACAAGATAGGAATTTTCATTGTATTTTGCTGTGCCTATATAGATTTTTCCATCCAGCCCTTCACATAGAGAAAAATACCCTGATTCATTATTGTGGGTTTCAGGCAGAACATGATATGCCTTAGCATATATGTATTTAAAAGGAGGCTGTAAGCCTGAAACAGTGTTTGTTAAAAGAAATGAAAAAATAAGCAATGCAATCTTGTAGACTTTTTTCATCTTTTCTCCTGTCCAAATCTTTTTTTTCTCGAGAAAATACTTGTCAATAGGAATAGAATCCCTGACCTGTTTTTTTGCCCAGTTTATTCTCCTTAACCATCTGCTTCAACAGATTACAGGGCTTATATTTTGGATTACTCAGTTGTTTCTCAAGATTTTCCAGTATGTGAACACAAACATCAATTCCAATGAGGTCAGCAAGAGCAAGTGGTCCCATGGGATGACCTGCTCCAAACTTCATCGCAGCATCTATGGAATCCATTTTAGCAATATTCTCTTCAACAAGAATTGCTGCTTCATTTATCATAGGAATTAAAAGGCGATTTACTATAAAGCCAGGGCTATCCCTGACCTCCACAGGAATTTTGCCAATGAATTCTGCAAGTTTTTTTATTGTTTCAATGGTTTTTTCAGATGTTTTTTCTCCTTTCACAATTTCCACAAGTTTCATCCTGTGAGCCGGATTGAAGAAATGCATACCAGCAACCCTTTCAGGATAAACTGTTGATGCTGCCAGTTCAGTAATACTCAATGAAGAAGTGTTTGATGCCAGTATTATCTCTTTTGAGAAAAGTCTGTCAAGCTGTGAAAAAAGACCCTTTTTTGTTTCAATATCTTCTATTATTGCTTCTATTACAAGCTGCGCATTTTTTGCCCGTTCAATATCTTCAACAATTTTAATCCTCTCAAGAATATCATTTCTATACTGCGCTGTTATTTCACCTGAATCAACATTTCTCTGCAATCTCTCGCTGATTTTTGACAATGCCTTTCTGGCAACATCTGTACTGGTATCCGTTAAAAAAACATTTATCTGATGTTCTGCCAGACATTGTGCAATGCCACAGCCCATTGTTCCAGATCCAATAACAAGAACATTTTTTATTTCCATTTTATCCCTTTATGGTTTTATAACCTGCCTTACTCCTTTTTCCCATTCTTTCCTCATTTCAACGCCCTCTCCAAGAATCAAAAATGGCTGTGTTTCATAAATTGGTTTATTACCTTCTTTTCTCCACCAGAGAGTCCTTCTTGTTGGTCCAAACAGAACTGATGATGAACTGGTAAGTGTCCAGTTTGCCTCCCAGTCAAGCCGATGTCCTTTTTCACCTGCAAGACAGATTCTATCCGGAAAGGGCACTGCATGGTCAAGCATAATACTGGCAAGTCCTTCAATTGTTGGTGTACCCGAAGCTTCCTGCTCAACAAGATGCAACAAACGTTTGTATCTTTTCTCGCAACCCTGCCAGAAAACATAATCCGGATTATCAACGGGGTCAAAACCTCTCATTTCAAATGAAATTTTATCCCTTTCTTTCTTAAAAGCATTCATTTCAGGCGTGAGATACGAACAGGCAGTGACTGCTGAAGCGCCATTTTTTGCCCATCTTACACCCATCCTGCAGTTTGATTTTTCAATGGCAACCGAATTATATTCAGGGTCAGCAAAAACAATATTTCCTGGTCCCCAGAACTCCCGATATCTGTAAAGAAAATCAACAAAATCCTTGAGAGTTTTTATATCTTCAGGCATTATTTCAAAAACATCAACAGGAAAGATATTTTCTGGTTCTTCATCGCAGAGTACAGCAGAAGAGGCACTTCCAACAGGTGTTATCTTTGTAAATGGCTTTCCTGATGGTCCTTTTTCAGGAGGGTCAAACTTTTGAAAAGGTCTTACAATATCATCTAAATTCTGCCCGGCCATTGGACCTTCTTTACCATGTCCGAACCAGACACCTGTACACTTACCCTTTGGAGCATCTTTTCTCACATATCTGGTATTTAATCTCCTGCTGACAAACCAGTACCAGTTGAAATGATGTGCCATCATCCATAAATCACCACAGCCATCAAGAAACCCTTTATGTTCTGCCCTGACAACATCAACCCATTTTCTGCATTCAGGAAATTTTGTAAGGTCCAGGTCTGCAGCCATTCTTTCTTTTTCAAGTTTTATAATCTCTTCCCTGTAGTTTAGTTGGGCAGAAGCAGGATAACTTTTTTTTGCCCAATCCATTACACTCTCTGCCATCAAAATCCACTGTGGATCCTTTGCAGCAGCAATTCCTGCCTGTTTGCCCTTCTGGTATGCCTGCTCAACCGTTAACATATATCCTCCTATTTGATATTCCAGGTAAACTTTCTTGAAAATCCTGAATGAAGCAGTTCAATATCAAGTGTCCATACACCTGTGATTTCATTTTCAGCAACAGCCTTTCCCATTACATAACCCGAACTGTTGACACTGATAATCTTGTCACATTCAACACGACCTTCAGGGTTCCTGCATATCAGACGACAGAGAAATTCTCCCTTTACAACATTTTTATTCAAAATCGGCAATAGTTTAAGATAAAGATATTCTCCCCTTTGATAAGAAATTTTTCCTTCAATTTCTATTGAATCAGGAAACAATTGATATAGGCCAATAAATCTTCCGGAAAGGTCTTCAATCTCGCAGTCAATTTCAATGCCATGATCGGTTTTTCTCAAAGGAAATTCCTCAAAAGTAATCAGGTCAACTGCAAAATTAATCTCATAATCTGGCTTAAAAACCCTCACGGTTGTTTTCTCATGCTTTTGAGAATGATTGATAACTGTGATACACATAAATTCATCATTGTTCATAAAACTTGCTTCAACCATGACATTGGAACTCAGTACCTTCGGAAAAATCTTTTCTCTTTCAAAGAAAATCTCCTGGAATTTTTCCTTTATAATGTTTTCTTTTCTTATATCGCCGGAAACTAGAATATCAGTGTAGATTTCGTCAAGGTTTGCGGTAAGAAAATAAACCTTTCCATTCCCATAATTTGCTGTTTTAATTTCAATTCCTTCAAATAATGGCTCTGAAGAAGTAAAATTCAAATCCGGTAAAAATTCAATTCTTTCTCCATTGTGATTGTAGGATGGAATTTTATCAATAATAAGAATACCGCCGTTTTTAACAAATTCCTCAATTCTCTCAGCTGCAAGTTGATGAATATACTGGGTATCAAACAATGCCAGCAGCTTGTAATCCTTTATCCCATCTTTTGCTACAAGCCTTTCCTCGATAACATCACATTCTCCAAAGTACCTGAATAAAAACTCGTAAGAATTGAAAGGAGTATAACCGGTAGGATACCACCTATTGAATGGTCTTTCTTCCTTGTGATAAAAACCGATACCCGCATAGCCGGGTGGAAGTTGCTTGGGCTGCGGATTTATTACCCAGTTTGTGTGCGGAAAAAACATTGCAATTGCTGCATCCGGCTTATTTAATTTTTTCAAAAGCGGAGAGGCCTTTCTGATTTTTTTCAATTCCTTACCAAAAATTTCCCATCTTTCCTGTCTCAATCCAAAGGTATTTGAGAAGGTGGGTTTGTACATCAGATGAAATGTTTTTGCGTTCTGCCCGATGGCTGTATAAAGTATCTCACAGGGCGCTTTTATTGGTTCAATATCATGCGGGTAATCTCTGTCATCTGTCTGGACAAAAAACCCAAGCTGTTTTCTGAAATGATTTGCTAAATTTCTGTATCTTGCAAAGGCGAAATGGAACTGATGAAATTTTGCCTTTTCTGCTCCTGCAAAATGTGCGTACATGTAGTTATAGCAATCAAACTCAAAAGTATCGCAATATCTGAACCATTTTAAATCGTCAGCAAAACTGAAATGAGTTGAGTATTGACCTGCTCCCACAAGAGCAAAAACATGATTTGCCTGGACCCTGCTGCGATATTGTAGTACTGCATCGTATGTATCCTTAAATGCTTTTTCATAGTAATCGCCGAGAAAATCAAAAAAGTCATATCTTTTTTTGCCTCGCACATCCGCAAGTTCAGACCATTTTGGCATCTCATAGCCATATTTTTTTCTGAAGGTCTCAAGACATATTTCACATCTACAAATATTGGCGGGAAGTGCATGCGGTTCATCCCAGATTTCCATACTCAAAAGTGCTGGAATTTTTTCAGCACGCTGGATAATCGGTCTTACATATTCAAATGTTTTTTTTCGGAAGTCATCTGTAAGAATACACGGAACATTGGGATTTTTACCTTCTTCCATATACCAGGGACCATGGTCAATAAAACAGGATAATCCTTCGTATTCTCCCCACAGATACACATCATATTCAAACTGGGTAAGATACCGGTAATACAGAAGATGCCTGTAAAACCTATCACCGAAATTTCCATAAACCTTACCTGAAATTAAACAATTAAAACCTTTATTTATTCTGTCCTCTACATCCTGATGAATTCTTTTTTCAGTAAGTCCATCAACATGCACAGGTGCAACAAAAAGTAAATCTTCCACAGGTTCAACATGAATGACTGCAAATTTGTATTCTGAAAAAAACGATTGTGAACGGGTAATACCCGTTGCCTTCAAAGTATATAAACCCTTGCGCCAGTTAGGGACTTTATATTCAAACACATATGAACTACCGGGATTTATTTGCTCCCTGCGAACAACCACATTTTCTTTTTCATCTCTGATTTCAATGACAAGTTTTTCAACCCTTGGTGGAACGATTTTAATTTCAAAATTCAGGTTTTGACCTGGCATGAATACATATTCATGCTCAAGATTCTCTATCATTATGAATGTGGTATTCTTTACCTCAACAATTGCATCCCTTCTGTGAACAACAGGCTCATACGGGTCAATCCGTATATTTTTCATATCTCTGTCAATATCCCTGCCATATTGAACAGTGAGAACCATTTTATAGAGATTCTGTGGCAGTACATGAAGCTCGACAGGTAGACGAAAACCAAATCTTATCCTGCTACCTTTTATTTCTAAGTTTTCCTTAAAAACAAGAGAGGCAAAATCAGGTGTTCTTCCTGCTGCCTGAATATGGGAATCATTGCCATAGATTTCTAATGTCGCCTTTTTTGGTTTTTCTCTGGATGATTCAAGTTCAGCCTTAAGTTCCCATTGTCCTGACTTTTTCCTTTTAATCTCAAAATCTTTGATTATGATATCTTTCTCTTTCTTCAATAGCCACATGATGAGATTCCTTATAAGGTCATCATACTGGCTGTGTTCAAAAAAATTTGACTGGTCTACAGGCCCCTGTAAATTATCATAATCAGGTATTGCTGTTATTACGCAAACCCTTCCATTTTTATATTCACCTGTGGTGATAACAGGAAACTTACCGGCACTGGCAACAATTTCAGCATGTTTTTTCTCTTTTAAAGGATGCAATAATTTAACCCTGCCAATTTCCTTTGATAGCCCTTTGCATACAGGATGCTGCCTGTTCAATCTTACAATCTCATGATTTTGATATGAATCTGGTATGCCATCAGGATTAGAAATTCTTGTTCTTTTTTCTGGAAATTCTATTTCTACCGGCAGCATCTCTTTAATAAGATGGTATGTACCATCACTTTTTTCAAAGGCAAAACTTCCACCTGTAAAGATTATTGCTCCACCGTGCTCCACATAAGATATGAGGTTTAGCTGTTCTTCTGCTGAAAACTCATGAATATCAACACCTGAAATTATAATGAGGTCATAGGCAAGTAAACCTGTTCTTCCCTGAAAAGTTTCATCAATCCTTCTGGGTAAAGGATATGTAAAAGGAAGATTTTTCCTGATGTAATAACTTTTTCTCACTCTCATGGGAAAAGGTAGAGAGGAAATTACCTCATCAAAAAAATAACCTGCCTGATTTGCCTGTTCAATTACCAGTGCCTCCCTGATACCATGTGGATCCATGATAAAACCTCCTGATTAAAATTTTGAATGATGATAATTTAAGTTATCAAAAATGTTTTGTCAACAAAATTTTTTGAAATGAGAAAGTATGATATTATTGACTGAACAAAAGGATTGTTAATGAAATTTTTGATATCCATATCTTTCGGAATTCTTTTTATACTGGGTATCACATTTGCAGATACAATCTTTATTGAGGCAGAGGATTTCTCTCTATCATCAGATGGATGGAAGGTTGTTTCAAATTATCTCACCCGGCTTGCTTCAAAACAAAAAGCCCTTTATGGCGCTGAAGGACCGGTTGATGCCATTGCCAGTTATAAGTTTGCGCTTTCAAAAGATGGAAGATACAGAATATGGGTACGATACTTCAATATGGAAGGATTAAGAGGTCCTTTTGTTGTCAGTGTTACGCAGGACAGTAAAGAAATTGCTTCTCAGACATTTGATATTGAACAGGATAAAAATACTCCTGCAAGGCAGTATGCCTGGGCATGTTTTGATATTGATTTAAAAAACACAGAATACAATCTTACCATCTCAAAGTATGAAAAGAAAAATTGCAGTGGTTATTCAAGATTTGTTGATTGCTTACTCATAACCGATGATATAAAACTTGTACCAAATCATCTTGATTATGCGATAAAAACATATATGCGGGTCAAGATAGGTCCTGGTTATGAAAAACCTGTCCAGATACATGCATTTGTTCCTTTTGCAGGGCATTTTCATATTTCAAAAGCAGGTATCGGCACAGGAACAGGCCCTGACCCGAAGTATCTTCTTAATAGCGGTGAAACAAGCCCCTGGTGCGATATCACTCCCATGCTCTATCCCACCCTTGATGTTGGCGGAAGACCAATCATCAATGCAAGATATACTTATTACGACACTGCACCATTTCTGAAAGCAAGGTTTGATTTTGCAACACAACCTTATGAACAACATATCGTAAGAACCTATGATATTGATTATCAGCCAGGCACTCTTTACCTTGTAATTCCTGAAAACATTGCAACACCTGAAAATCTGGAAAAATTCAAATCAGACTGGGACATTGCCTTTGAAACAGGGAAATTTGCTGATTCTTTTACCTGGCCCACGATTGGGAAAAAGGCAGAGAAATTCATTTTCATATCCTCCTTTGCTGTAAACGAAAACAGCGAGTTTGCGCCTGACAGAAGGATCGCTGAAAGGGAATGGAAAACACTTGATTATTTTGGTTTCACAAACAGAATCCACAAATGGATTGGTGGTGGAATATGGTATATGAAAGATGGTTCTTATTGCAATCCTGACATTGAAACAATGAAAAAACAGGCACAAAGGTACGCAGAAGAATTTAATAAATCAGGAAGAACCGCAAAGGACATAGCATACTGCATGATTATGGATGAACCCACAGGCCAGGATATTTCTTTTATTGCAAAAGATTCTTCATATCAGATGGAATTCAAAAACTGGTTGTTGAAAAGCAGGAAAACACCTGAAGAATTGCTTGTAAAAAGCTGGGATGAAGTAAAACCCGTTGACGAGAAAGAAAAAAACGAAAAGCCCGCACTTTACTACTACACTCAGAAATTCAGAACAATTGCACTCGGAAATTTCATTTCCCTTCAGGGAAAAATCTTAAAGCAGGCATACGGCGGTGAGTTTCCTGTGGTAGCCAATTTCAGTGATGGTGCAACATATTATGGAAATTTCTACGGGCAGGGAGTTGATTATTTTGAACTCTGTCAAAATACTGACCAGAATGCAATATGGGGTGAATGTGGCGGTGCTCTTGCCACATCATCTCAATTAACTGCCTATAACATTGACCTGATGCGTTGTGCTGCAAAGAAAAATCAGATTCTCTGTCATTATCTTATTGACTATGGAAGAAAACCCTGGGATAGCAAATGCAAGGCAATAAGCGGGGTGGCAAGAGAAATAAAGATATATCACAACTATTTTTATGGACCCACCTGGGGAAATTATGAAGGCGGACCTGCCTGGCGTTCTAATGCCTGGTATGCTCATCCTGAAAAATGGTATGCAAATGCAGAACTCCTGCGGGAAATCGGCGCAGTGGAAGATGTTCTTGTGCCGGCAAAAAAGGAAAAGGCACAAGTTGCCATTCTGTATTCTTCTTCAACAGACATATGGACACTAACGAAGAATTTTGCTTATGGCTTTGATAGAATGCATATATGGCTGGCACTGTGTCATGGACAGGTTCCGGTTGATATTCTTTACGAAAAGCAGGTTGAAGATGGAGCACTGAATTCGTATAAGGTCTGTTATCTTGCTGGACCAAACCTGACAGCAAAAGCAGCAGAAAAAGTGGTTTCCTGGGTAAAAAATGGTGGAATTCTCTTTGCGACAGCAGGCGCTGGAATGCTTGATGAATATAACAGACCAATGACAATTTTAGAAAATATAATACCCGTTGAAAGAAAATCCACACAGGATATAGATCCATATTTTTATTACAGCAGTGCATTGTGGTATTTTCCTGTCAGAGACCTTGTGTATGCAGAAAGCACATTGATGCAGGTAATCTCTGTAAAACAGTCTTTGAAAGAAAAGCCGGGTTGTCAAATTCTCGCAAGATTCAGTGATGGTAGCCCGGCAATTGTTATGAGCAGAGCAGGTGCTGGAACTGTTTACTGTTGCGGGTTTCTGCCAGGCCTTTCATATGCAAGACCCGCCATAGTGGCAAGAAGGCAATGGAATGAGAAAAAAGCCATGTTCAAAGATGAGACATCACCAGAAACAAGACAGATTCTTGAAATTCTTGAAAGGTCCGACAATCCCTGGGAGTTTCCTTCAGAAATTCGCGATATAATCCTCAGTCCGGTAAAAAAGGCAAATGTTTCATTGCCGATCAAATGTAGTATTGCACTTATTGATGCTGTGTACATGAATGTACCTGATGGTATTCTTATTCCCCTTGCCAATTACACACTTTCACCACAGAAAAATATTGAATTCAGTGTGAGAGTGACAAAAAACGTGAAAAAAATTGAGTCTGTTCATTGCGGAAACTTGAAATTTAACCAGAAAAAAGACAGAGTGGTCTTTGCTTTACCAAAATTTGAAAGCACTGACTTTATAAGGATAACCTATTAGGAAAGGTTGCTTCTGGTTTTTTTAGAAATAAGGGGTGATCAAAATGAAGGAAATTTTGCTTTTGCCTGTACCCAGAATGATGAAAGTAGAAAAACAAAAATGCAGAATTCCGACAAACGCAAAATTTTACATCAGTGGACCTGATAGTCAAAGGATTATGTTTCTTGCTGATTTCATCAAAAAGTTTACCAATGACTGCACAGGGCATGCCTGGAAACAGGATAAAAAAGATGATGCCTTTCTTGTTATCATCTGCAATCCAACAGCAAGAATACAACCACAGGGGTATAAACTGAGTATCTCAAAAAAATCAATACTGATTGAAGCATCAGAGCCCTATGGTGCTTATTATGGATTGTGTACACTCAGGCAGATTCTACTTCAGAATAAGAAAGACCTTCCAGTGCTTTTGATTGAAGATTATCCCGACTTTCCACACAGGGGGGTCATGCTGGACATAAGCAGAAGCAAGGTTCCAGAGATGGAAACACTTTATAACCTTGTGGAGATGCTTTCATCATGGAAGATTAATCAGCTTCAGCTTTATACAGAGCATACCTTTGCCTATAAAGGTCATGAAATTGTCTGGCAGGGAAAATCTCCAATGACACCAGAAGAAATAAGAAAACTGGATGGATTTTGCAGAGAAAGATTTGTGGAACTTGTGCCAAACCAGAACAGTTTCGGTCATTTCCATAGGTGGTTGCAGCACCCACAGTATAAACATCTGGCAGAAGATCCTGAAAATCCTTATACTCTCTGCCCTGTGGATCCAGGTTCTATTCAACTTTTAGAAGATTTGTACAGTCAGCTTTTACCGCTATTCACAAGCAAAATGTTCAATGTCGGCTGTGATGAAACTACTCTTGGTAAAAGAAGTCTTCAGGTAATAAAGGAAAAAGGAGAAGGCAGGGTTTACTTAGAATTTTTACTTAAAATCTACAATCTCGTTAAGAAACATGGCAGGACAATGCAATTCTGGGGTGATATTATTCAAAGACATCCTGAATTGATTCCAGAATTGCCGAAAGATGCTATTGTTCTTGAGTGGGGCTATGAGTCGAATCATCCATTCAGGCACAGATGCGAAAAAATAGCAGAAACCGCTCTACCCTTTTATGTCTGTCCGGGAACATCAAGCTGGAATTCAATAGCAGGTAGAACCGAAAACTGTTTGGCAAATCTCGTTAATGCTGCTCTGAATGGGTTGAAAACTGGCGCTATTGGCTTTCTCAATACTGACTGGGGAGATAATGGTCACTGGCAGTATCTGCCTGCCAGTTATATCGGCTTTGGTTTTGGCGCAGGAGTTTCATGGTGTGCCAGAACAAACATAAATATCCCTGTTGAGAAAACCATCGGACTGTTTGCCTTTGACGACCCGAGTTTTAATTCTGGGTACCTCGCCTATGAACTTGGAAATGTTTCAACAGCAACAGGCATTCATACTTCCAATGCATCGCCTTTATTCATTGCCATGAGAGAAAACTTATCTTCGCCTGATGTAATATTATGGATGAGAAGGAAGGGCATAGAAACAGCAGAACAACAATTAGAAAAGGCACTCACATATGAAAAAAAATTAATGACAGACAATAATGAGAAGGTTTTGATAAGAGATGAATTTAGAAACGCTACAAAACTTCTCAAACATGCCTGCGAAAAATCCAGGATGGTTTTTGACTGTTATACCAGAAAAATTGAACCACCCAGAAGTGTTTTGACAAAACTTATAAGAGAAGCAGAAGAAATCATTGAGGAACACAAAAGACTATGGCTGAAAAGAAACAGACCCGGTGGTCTTGAAGAAAGTGTGGAACTGCTTGAAAAATTTACAATTTCCACCTACAACAAGTTTATGAAATAACCTTATAGACCCTGTCTCCTGGATGTACCTTCTGGGCAACCTTCATTCCAATGCAATCACCGGATTTTGCTTCCTGAATATTCTTGTGTTCAATCTGTATGGAATCAACTGTTTGAGTAAAATCTGTGGAATGTCCTTTGATGTGAACTGTATCTCCAATTTTTAACCCATCGGTCAATTCCACAATGCCAACACTTATATGCCCGTAATAGTGAGTAATCTTTCCGACTTCCTTTTCCTCTGCCATTTTGCCTCCTGGTTTAAAGAAAATATTTAACTAACCAATCATTACCTCAAATTCTCTATCTTTACCACTTAATGGAATATCTACCCATCTACCTTTTTGTCTGTCTGAAACATGGAAACCGATGATAATTTCAAGCGCCATAAGACCATCTTTCCCTGTGCAGGCAGGTTGTCCTCCATAAATAAGGCAATTGACAATATCTTCAATTGCCCTGTCAAGAGAGGTTTTTCCATCAGGCACCACTGATAATTCCTGTTTCTCCCCATTCCAGAATTCAACAATTGCCCTGTTATTAAGAATCGTCAGATATCCTTCACTTCCACCAATTTTCATCATCAAAGGAAATTTTGCTGCCTGCGGCGCATTTATAAAAGCCCTTATGCCATTTGAAAACTGAACAATTCCCCAGCCACCAGGGTCTTTATACTGGGGACCCCTGCAATCCGGATAAAACAGCGGGTCAAGAGTGCCACTGACACCTACTGGCTCTGCATTCAAAAGCATTCTCAGAGCATCAAAGATATGGGTACCAACATTACCAATCCTTCCAGTTGGCCACTGTACATATGCACTGTAAATTTCTCCAATACCACCTGTTTTCAAAAAATCAGCACATTTTCGCCATAAGAGATGCCACCTTCTACTATGATTTATTGCAAGGATTATCCCTTTTTTTTCACAGATATCAATAAGTCTGTCTGCGTCAGAAAGTTTTGTACCAATGGGCTTTTCACACATTATCGCCCTGACACCTGATTCAGCACAACCAATACCTATTTCAGCATGATAGGGCGTGTGAGTTGCGATGCTTACAATATCTGGCTTTTCCTTTTTCAGAAGTTCTCGCCAATCACTGTAAGTTCTGACACCAGGAAATTTTTCAGAAAATCTATTTCTTCTTCCTTCATCCCTGCTTGAACCTGCGACCAGGATTATATGTGGATTTTTTGCAAGTGCTTCAGAATGCGTGCCATCAAGATTTCTAACATCCTGTCCAATGGCTCTGCCTGAAACCTCATCACCAGCCCCTATAAAACCGAGTCCTATTATTGCTGCCTTAAATTTCTTATGATTCTCCATTCACTGAAAAGATATATCCATTTTAAAAAGTAGTCAAATATCATTTCCTTTTGACAATGGCTTATCAACCTGTTAAAATTCTTGACAATCAAAAGGGAGGAATATGGAAAAAGGAGATACAAAGTGGTTTGTCCATGATAGATTTGGTATGTTCATTCACTGGGGAATATATGCAATGCCTGCAAGACATGAATGGGTGAAACATCATGAAGAAATTCCTGATGAAAAATATGATATTTATTTCAAACATTTCAATCCCGACCTTTTTAATGCTTCAGAGTGGGCAAGGATGGCAAAACAGGCAGGAATGAAGTATGCGGTTATAACAACGAAACACCATGATGGCTTCTGCCTTTTTGATAGCAAATACACTGATTATAAGGCAACCAATACACCTGCAAAAAGGGATTTAATAAGAGAGTTTGTTGATGCTTTCAGAAGTGAAGGACTGAAAATTGGATTTTATTATTCGCTTATTGACTGGCATCATCCACACTTCACAATAGATAGCATTCACCCATTGAGAAATCATCCTGATAAAGAAAAACTCAATAAATCTCGCGATATGAAAAAATATACTGAATACCTTCATAATCAGGTGAGAGAACTCCTTACAAACTATGGAAAAATTGATATCATCTGGTGTGATTTCAGTTATCCGGCAGGACCAAAAAGGCCTGCTGGCTGGATAGGAAAAGGCAGGCAGGATTGGGACAGCGAAAATCTTGTGAAAATGATTCGTTCTCTACAGCCACATATATTGCTCAACAACCGACTTGACCTTCCTGACCAGTGGGACTTTTTAACTCCTGAACAGATTGATGTTCCAGAACCGCTCACAGTGGAAGGACAACCAGTGGTCTGGGAGGCATGCCATACATTTTCTGGCTCATGGGGATACCACAGGGATCAGGAATCCTGGAAGAGTGTAGATGTCCTGATAAGGATGCTTATTGATATTGTAAGTAAAGGTGGAAATTTGCTTTTGAATGTCGGACCCACAGGCCGAGGAGAATTTGACAATAGAACTATTGAACGACTTACTGGTATAGGAGAGTGGATGAAAAGACATAGCAGGGCAATCTATGGATGCACAAAAGCTCCTGATGAATTCAAAACTCCGAAGGATTGCAGATTAACATATAATCCTGAAACAAAACGGCTGTATATTCATATATTTTCCTGGCCTTTCAGATTCTTGCAGGTTGATTTTGGGGACAGAATTGAGTATGCACAGCTGCTTAATGATGGTTCAGAAATCCCTGTTAAAAAAGTTGAATATCCTTATGTAAGGTCAGGCAAAGAAGAAGAAATCGTAATGACAACGCTTTTTCTTCCAGTGAAAAAACCGGATGTATGTGTGCCTGTGATAGAGGTCTTCTTGAAGGAATAGTTTATTTTACAAGTTCTCCAATGATTTTGTATGTGCCGTTTTCTTTTGCGAGATAAAGATTTTTTCTTGTTGTGCTTTTAAGATTGTTTGATTCATATCTCTGTATTGTATCAAGAAGAAACACATAGCCAAATTCAGTATTGCCATAGGGAACAATCACTGGGTTTTTTAATTCAACTTTCACAAATCGCTTGTCTTTGTTTACCCTTTTTTTATATTCAGCCCATGTTTTCTTGTCCTTTCCATCGCTCCTGAAATTTTCACCATAAAAAGAAAGGTATTTTTCGGTTTCAAGATTCTCCCATGATTTTTTCCATTGCTGTAGTGTTTCCCAAACCTGATCCACTTCTGTAAGTCTCATGTCCTTTGTCTGTTTTACAATATGAATGTAGGTTCTTCCGGGCTCTATAAACTGGCTGATTTTTTGAAAATCACTGTCATTTACAACAACACAACCTTCACTGTTGTAAGGTGGTCTTTCTATCGGTGTACCGTGAAGCCAGATACCACTACCATCTTTATCCAATCTTCTTGAAAGATAATCAGGAAAATCAAGAACATAAGCACCTGCTCCATATTTCGGCTCAAGCTTTTCTCCTGGAATAAATGCCTTTATCAAAAAAGTTCCTTCTGGTGTGGCAAGGTCCCCTGGTCTTTTTTTATCTTCCATGTTTTTTCCTGTTGTGCAGGGAACCTCAAGGATTTTTGTAATCTGGGTTCCTTCATATTGATAAACTCCGAGATGTTGTAAGGATTTATCAACAATCAGAAATCTATAGGGTTCAATGTCTAACCGCGAACTGAGTATTATTCTTTCTGGTAATTTTGATTTTTCAATTACAGGCTTTTGAATTTCAGGTTTTTTTAAGGCAATCATCGGACGTTTTTTCTCTTTTATCTTTTCTATCTCAGCAAGATATAGATCCTTTTTCCCCTGTTTTTTATAAACTTCGGCAAGTTTTTGCCTCAGCTCAGCATCCTCTTTTTCTGCTAAAAGTTTATAAAGAATATTTACAGCTTCATCATACATTTTATTCTGCATCAGCGCTCTGACAAGGTAATTTATTGTTTCCTCCTTCCTGTTTCCAAGTTCCATTGATTTTGAGAGGGCTTCTATACCCTGAATAGTGTTACCAGTACCCAGATAAAGACGTCCAAGGTCATCAAAAAATCCAGGATTTTTTGGATTGAGACAGGTCAATGCCTGATAAATGTATATTCGATCTTGAAGATTGTAGGCAGTATTTAGTTTTTTCTCAAAATATTTTGAAGCATCAACAGGTGCGGTTTGCAAGAGTTCCTGTATTAGAAAATCAGCTTGCCGGTCATTGTGAATTTTTTTATAAACAAGATAAATCTCTGTTTTTGCCGGTACTTCTCCAAGGCCTATCCTTGCCAGCTCATAATATTTTTCCTGCAAAGAAATGTCTCTGGGATTTTCAATGATGCTTTTCTCGTATTCCTGCAGGGCTTTCAGGATATGCTGCTGCGCTCTTTCCTGATGAGTAACAGAACAGCCAGCGATAAAAATTATGAAAACACTACCTTTTATTACTCTTGCCAGATTTTTCTTATTCAATAGATATCGCATCTACTGGACAATTTTCTGCGGCTTCCTTTGCGCATTCTTCATGTTCTGCTGGTACTGGGTCAACGATAACCTTTGCTACTGTATCTCCCATCTCAAATACTTCAGGGCAATTATCAGCACAAAGCCCGCAACCAGTGCAGGTATTTTCATCTATTTTTACTTTCATCCATTTCCTCCTGTTAGTAAAAACTCAAAAATTTTACAAAAATTTTTCTGTTCTGTCAAAAAAAAATGATAGAGATTGACCGATGAGAAAATTTTAGTAAAATATGTGAATCATTTATCCACTGTTGCTTTGAATAAATAAAACACAGCATCTCTGTAAATGAAATATGACGCAATTCAAAGTTTTAATACACGCAAAAAAATGAAAGATTAATGGCAAACAAGCAAAATGGGAGGTAAAAATGCCGGATGACATAAAGAAACTTTCTCTTCTGGACAGATTTTTAACGCTTTGGATTTTTCTCGCAATGGCATCCGGTATCTTTATCGGGTATTTTATACCATCAGTAACCCAGTTTATAACATCCCTGCAGGCAGGAACAACATCTATTCCCATTGCAATCGGGCTTATTCTTATGATGTATCCACCGCTTGCAAAGGTTAAGTATGAAGAGATGTCAAAGATTTTCAGAAACAAAAAACTTCTGTTTATATCACTGCTCAATAATTGGATTATAGGACCACTGCTGATGTTTCTTCTTGCTATTATATTTCTGAAACACTGGCCTGAATATATGATTGGCGTGATTATTGTAGGACTTGCTCGCTGTATTGCTATGGTCATTGTATGGAACGAACTTGCAGATGGAGATAGAGAACTCGCAGTAGGTTTGGTGGCTTTCAATGCCCTTTTTCAGGTTTTGTTTTATGCGGTGTATATTTTCGTATTTATAACAATCTTCCTGAACGCCCTAGGGCTTGTTAAGGGAATGAATATTCATATTTCTATGGCAGAGGCAGCAAAAACTGTCTTTATATATCTTGGAATTCCCTTTCTTGCAGGCATAATGACAAGATACATATTGATAAAAAACAGGGGAAAACAATGGTACGAAAGCATTTTTATACCAAGAATAAACCCAATAACACTTGTGGCGTTACTATTCACGATTGTGGTAATGTTTTCCTTGAAAGGTGACTACATTATCAGGCAGCCTCTGCATGTTTTTCTTATTGCAATTCCACTCACACTGTATTTTTTTATCATGTGGTTTGCGACATTTTTCATCGTCAAGAAAATTGGCGCAAGATATGGAGAGACAGTGGCAGTTTCATTCACTGCAGCGAGTAATGATTTTGAACTTGCAATTGCTGTGGCAGTTGCAATATTTGGGATTGGTTCAGGTCAGGCATTCGCAACGGTTATTGGTCCACTCATTGAAGTACCCGTTCTGATATTCCTTGTGAATGTGGCTTTGTTTTTCAAAAAAAAGTATTTTATAAGCAGTTAAATCTAACTTAATGCAGCGCCAAATGCAACAACGAATTGGGGGTTGGGAAGAATTTGAATGTTTCTCTGACTGACTTTTTCTATGCACTCCTTCAGTCCTGGAATGATTGCTCCACCGCCACAAAAGACAATCGGGCTTTCCCTTTTGAAATGATTTATCATCGTTGAAATCCGAGAAGCAATAGCATTCAAAATTCCTGCCGCAATATTTTCCTTCTTCTCATTGTGGGCAATGAGCGAAACAACCTCACTTTCAGCAAAAACACTGCATGTTGCGTTAATTACAACTGGCTTTGTTGCCTTAAGTGCAAGTTGCCCCAATCCATATATATCTGTTTCAAGAACAGATGCCATCATCTCAAGAAATCTTCCTGTGCCTGCTGCGCATTTATCATTCATAAGAAAATCCACAACCTCTCCATCCCTATCAACTTCTATGGTTTTTGTATCCTGTCCACCAATATCTATGATAAGACATGCCTTTTGCCCGGAGAGATGAAAAGCAGCCTTTGCTGCTGCAGAAATTTCTGTTACGGTCTTATGGGCGGATGAAAAAATATGTCTGCCATAACCTGTGGAAACAATTTTTTCAAGTTGTGAAAATTCAATCCCTGCGTTCTTCAATGCTTCCATAAGTATATTTTCTGCAATTTTCTCAGGCATTGGACCTGAACGTGACATTGTCATTGAAACAGGCTGCGTATCTCTGACAACAACACACTTGGTCATCACCGAGCCAATATCAATCCCTGCCTTCAAAACAACCTCCTATTTACTATGTATCTCAAGCATTTCTCTAAATGCTTCAAATCTGGTTTTCAATTGTCCGGTGTCTTCTTTACTGAGGTCTGTTTTTATGGAAATAAAGGGCACATTTTCCTGTTTCAGAGCCTGTCTGATGATTGCTGTCTGGATGTCAAAAACCTGGCACAATCTTAAATTGTAATAAATCACTCCATCAAGATTATACTTTTTCACGGTATCAATGATAAGATTTATCATTTTTTCAAGATTTAACAAACACGGACATATACTGCCAGCAATGTTTTTAAGTGTCAATGCCCTTATGAGACCTGATTCAGTTTCTTCATCAATCTCCACTGGATTATAAAACCTTCCAAAAGATGTACACTGAATATCAGCTGCAATTGATAGTCCGGATTTTTCAATCACATCAATTATTTTGAAATTTGGGAAAATCACAGGTGTTCCGGCAAGAAGAACCTTTGGTCTGCCACATGTTCTTTTATCTTCTTTTGCAGATGCTTCTTTGTAAACCTTTTCAGCAGAGATGTTCCACAAATCTATATCCATAAAAAAGGACGCGTAAATCATTATGTAATAATCAAAACTATTGATCGCATCAGGGTTTTTTGTTCTCAACTGATATATTTTCCTGAAAATCTCTGTGCGTTTATTTGTTTTCTGGCAGGCAGAAATGAGTTCCTTCCTGCCTGCAGAATAGTTAAATCTTTTCTTAAGAAAATCAAAAAAATCTCTGTATTTTCTTTCCCAGATATCAGCATTTTTTAAATAATCAGCATCCCTTCCCGGATCAAGAAAATATATATCAATTAAAGGCGAAAGCATTTCTGCAAGTTTTGTCTTCGGGTCGCAGGTTCCAGGAACGACTACAATTTCAAATTTATCATAAAATCCACTATAAAATTTTCCGCAGACGGACTTAACCACTGGACAGATATCACCCGGGGAAACTTCTTCACCTGCCTGTGTCCATATCTGATCTTCACAACACAACCTCACAGGATGAAGGGAACATGCAATAATTATCTCTTCCGGGACAATGCTACAAAAGTAGCCAACAAGCGGTTTTTCTGTGTCAACAAACTTTTTAGTTTCAAAATCAATAATGGCTTGATAAAATGTTTCCATGCAAGGATTTTCTGTTTCTTGTAAATATTCAATTGACTCAGAAGAAATATTATTGACTATGCCTCTGTTGGAGGCAAACCCTTTAAAAATTGTTTCCCGATACCGGTCAAGGAATTTTTTTTGCATCCTTTGTTCTCCTGAAAAAATCTTTGCTCTGTATTCTTTTACCGAAAAATCTTGCGGTAAGACAATCTTCTCTTGGACATACATCAACACATCTAAAACACATGATGCATGCATTCTGATTATAGATGCCGTCCTTATTCATTTCATACATCTTTGTCAGTCCCATGGGACAGCAATCCGCACAATACCCACATTTGATACACTTTATGGCTTTTTTATGCAACTCAACACCCGCTCCCTTATTGAACCATGAATTAATAAGACCTACAGGGCACATATGACACCAGACTCTCCTTCCAAAATAAAAGGCAGCAATAAACAATCCCAAAACAATCCAGGCAAGTATTGTAAATGTGGTGGTGATACCGGTGGAAAAATCCTTCCAGTTTGGCTTAATCAAGCCAAACATCGGGCATATCAATCGCGCCGGACATATCTGGCAATAGGGCAAAAACCAGTAACATTGATACCTTGCAAAATTAGGCATTCCAATAATGGTGGAAATGGCAAGCGCTATTACCATAATTCCGTAGCCAGTAAAAGAAAGATTCATCCTGAAATTTTGCGGAAATCTTCTGAGAGGGATATTCATCTTTCTTCTTAAAAATGTCAGAAAATCCCCAACAGTACCTATTGGACATACCCAGCCGCACCACATTCTACCAAAAATAAAACATAGCAGAATAAAAAGCGTGATGTAAGGAAGAAGATACTTTATCTGAGTTTGCCATGTGAGATTTTCTGAGAAAAAATGAAGTATGCATGCCTTGAATAAACCGCCTTTAGGATTAAACCTGCATACAAGAGAAGGCGGGTAATTTTCAATTACAGGTGTTGCTCCTGAAGGCCAGAGAATACTACCTTTTTCAAACTGCGTTGTGGATATTTTTCCTGCTGGCGCTTGTAATGAAGGGAAAAAAGACTGCTCGGTTTCATAAGAGCCCTTCCATTCCTTGAAAATATAAGCGCCATAAACGAGAAGTATCAAGCTGACAACCTGAAAAATTCTCCTGGTGATTGTAATTTTGTTCATTTTCTTTGAATCCTGATGGTTCTCAATGTTCTCAAAATTGTCAAGAAAATTAAAATCAAGGCAGGAAGTAAATACCACCAGTATCTTATACTGGCACTTCTATCAACCCTTACATTTATCTGTCCCACTGACACATCCATACTTTCCACTGTTTTACCGGCCCCGGGCACAACAAAAGATATGGTGGGAAGGACAGATGCATCAGTAAAAGATTTTTTTCTTCTTACTTTATCTCCGTATAAAATAGCATACCTTGTTTTTCTCTGGCTGCTTGCTGGAAAAACTATTTCTGCACTCAAAATTGAACCATCAGGCCATTTTTCAATCACAGTAATTTTTGAAATAACTTCCTTTTCTGTGCTTTTATCTATTACAAGAATATTGTCTGGGTCAGGCACTGATAATGGAGGAAAAAACACTGTACCGGCAACATAAAAATCACCTGCAATGGCAGGATATTCAAATTCTATAGGGATTTCATCTGCTTCTAAAACAAAAGCATACAAGACAAATAAGAAAAACAGGAAGATTTTTTTCATCTCTTTGAATTATGGGGCAAAAACAA
The DNA here is from genome assembly GCA_026418655.1 of bacterium. GTDB lineage: Bacteria > Ratteibacteria > UBA8468 > B48-G9 > DTJG01 > DTJG01. The sequence continues at coordinate 23,348 of JAOAAW010000105.1, forward strand.
TCTGTCCAAAACCCTTTTCCTGATGTGTGCCAGAACCATCCAGTGCCCAGTAACTTTCTTCAGTATACCCGGTTGATTTCGAACGGATTATTTTTAATAACCAATTTGTACCTGGCTCTGGAGTTTTTGCACCTAGTAAAGTAAAAGGGATTGCAATTTCAATCATCCAGGCATTTACGCCCCTGTATGCCGCATAAATAAGATTACCTGGTTGAAGTATCTG